>CAYSLM010000015.1:0-29995 GCA_964431895.1 uncultured Aequorivita sp. | reverse complement strand
GTTACACCTCGGAGATGAGCCACCGCAGTGGGGAAACTGAAGAGAACCCCATTGCCGATCTGGCTGTTGCCCTTAACTGTGGCCAAATAAAAACCGGCTCGGCCTCGCGCAGTGACCGCATGGCCAAGTATAACCAACTGCTCCGTATTGAAGAGCAATTGGGCGAGGTGGCTTACTTTCCCCAGAAAAACGCCTTCAAAATATAGGTAGTTCTGCAAAAATTGCGAAGCCCCGCCCCCAGCGGGGTTTTCTTTTGGATAAAACTCAGGTTGGGCCTAGGTAGTTTAAGGATTTTTTAACCTAAGAATAGCCCAGAGATGTTAAAAAAATTGCTCGGGATTTTGTACTTTTACAATTCTGAATAATTTAAAAACCCGTAAATATATATGTCAAAGATAGCAACCCTCGAAATTGATGGTAAAAAGTATGAATTTCCTTTAGTAGAAGGGACGGAAAAGGAATTGGGAATAAATATAAAGAGTCTTCGCAGCGATACACAAGGCGTGGTCACCCTAGACCCGGGATATAAGAACACGGGCTCCTGCGAGAGCGCCATAACCTTCCTTGACGGGGAGAAGGGAATTTTGCGCTATCGAGGCTACGCCATTGAAGAGCTCGCCGAAAAGGCCCATTTTCTTGAGGTATGCTACCTATTGATTTTTGGCGAACTGCCTACCCACCAGCAACTCCACAAGTTCCATACCGATATCAAGGCCCAATCGCACGTTGATGAGGACGTAAAAAAGATATTGGATGGGTTCCCAAAAGCGGCACATCCTATGGGTGTACTCTCGTCACTCACCTCGGCCCTGGTGGCCTTCAACCCTTCATCGGTCAATATAGACAGTGAAGAGGATATGTATAAGGCCATAGTAAAGATACTCGGCAAGTTTCCCGTGCTTACGGCCTGGACCTACCGAAAACGTATGGGCCTCCCGCTGGACTACGGCGGCGATTCTTTGGGCTATGTGGACAACTTCCTGAAGATGATGTTCAAAAAACCGAGCGGCGAGTATGTCACCAATGAAACCGTACTCGAGGCCTTAGATAAACTGTTGATCCTGCACGCCGATCACGAGCAGAACTGCTCAACTTCTACCGTGCGTATTGTAGGCTCATCGCACGCGGGGCTTTTTGTCTCCATCTCGGCAGGAATTGCAGCCCTTTGGGGTCCGCTTCACGGAGGGGCCAACCAAGCGGTAATAGAAATGCTTGAGGCCATAAAGGCTGACGGCGGCGACACTAAGAAATTTATGGCCAAGGCCAAAGACAAAAACGACCCATTCCGCCTTATGGGCTTTGGGCACCGGGTGTACAAAAATTTTGATCCCCGTGCAAAAATCATCAAAAAAGCCGCAGACGATGTACTGGATAACCTGGGAATGGACGACGACGTACTCGATATTGCCAAGGCCCTTGAAAAGGAGGCCCTGGAAGACAGCTATTTTGTTGACCGAAAATTATACCCCAACGTTGATTTCTATTCCGGAATCATTTATCGTGCGCTGGGCATTCCCGTTGAAATGTTTACCCCTATGTTCGCCTTGGGACGTCTTCCGGGATGGATTGCACAATGGAGAGAAATGCGCCTGAACAAGGAGCCCATTGGTCGCCCACGACAGATTTATGTAGGAAAGACCCTGAGGGAATTCATTCCGGTGGATAAAAGATAACAGCGCATTTTTAAGCTTAAAGAAAGCACTTCCATATCGGGGTGCTTTTTCTATATTTGCCTATATGATAAAATTAAACATCAACGACGAAATTTCAAGGTTACGGGAAGTAGTGCTGGGCCGTGCAGACAGTAATGGGCCCGTACCCGAGCTCGAGAATGCCTACGACCCCAAATCTGCCGAACACATTAAGGCCGGTACTTATCCCAAGGATGATGACATGGTTAGGGAAATGGATGCCGTGGCACAGGTTTTCAATAAATACGATGTCAAAGTATATAGGCCCGAATCCATCGAGGACTATAACCAGATATTTACCCGCGATATCGCCTTTGTTATTGAAGATAAATTCATAAAGGCCAATATACTGGAAGACCGATCAAAGGAAATTGATGCCCTACATGAGGTCATTGAAAAAATAGATCCGGCAAAGATCATAGAATTTCCCGAAGATGCCCATATTGAGGGTGGCGATGTCATGCCCTGGGGCGAATATATTTTTGTGGGAACCTACTATGGCGATGATTATTCCAATTATATTACCGCCCGCACCAATATGAAGGGCGTTAGGCACCTGCAAGAGCTGTTCCCGCACAAAATGGTGAAATCCTTCAATTTAAGAAAGAGCAATACGGTGGCACAGGACAACGCCCTGCACTTGGATTGCTGCTTTCAACCCTTGGGCAAGGGAAAGGCCATCATCCATAAAGAAGGCTTTCTCAACGTGGAAGAATATGAATGGCTTGTGAAATTCTTCGGAAAAGAAAACTGCTTCCACATTACCAAACGGGAGATGTATGATATGTTCAGCAATGTTTTTTCCATTTCGCCCGAAGTGATCATCTCGGAAAAGAACTTTACCCGACTCAATAATTGGCTTCGCAAACAGGGATTTACCGTGGAAGAAGTGCCCTATGCCGAAATAGCCAAACAGGAGGGCCTGCTGCGCTGTACTACCCTGCCGCTGGTACGGGAGTAAACCATTATGTGTACATTTGAGCAGGATTAGGTGTTCTTGGGACAAAATGTTTGAAATGGTACCCTTTTGTAACTGATTGCAATTGCCCTTATTAATGGCGCACCCGCCTTATTTAACAAAAATTCCCTCGCCTTTTTCACAAAAAATCACTAAACTTGGCCTATTAAAATTTTAACACTTTGAAAAGATTTAGCTCCCTGCCTTTTTTATTGCTGTTTTTAACGGCTTTTTCTACTCTTTCGGCACAACAAAAAGACATCACCCTTCAAGAAATATGGACTGGCACCTTTCGTACCGAAGGTCTCGACGTGCTGCGGTCCCTGAAAAACGGAAAGGAATACTCCGTGCTCAATTACGATAGACAGAGCAAGGCCTCTACTATTGATGTTTACGATTACCTCAGCGGCAAGAAGGTACGTACCCTTTTAAACACCAACGATCTGGATGGAATAGATTACGTTATTTCGTATGAGTTCAACAAGGATGAATCAAAAATCCTTTTTACCACCCAGCTCCAAAAAATTTACCGTCACTCTTCCTTGGGCACCTATTATGTGTATGATATAAAGACCAAGGATTTTAAATTGGTGGCCACCCACCCCATACAGGAGCCCACCTTCAGTAACGACGGCAGCAAGATAGCCTATGGTTTTGAAAACAATCTGTACATAAAGGATCTGGAAACCAACACCACCCAACAGATAACCACCGATGGCAAAAAGAACCATATCATCAATGGGATTACCGATTGGGTATATGAAGAGGAATTTGCCTTTGTGCGCGCCTTTGAGTGGAGCAAGAACGGTGATAAACTGGCCTATATTAAATTTGATGAGACCGATGTGCCCGAATACACCATGGACGTTTACGGCACCGACCTATATCCTATGGCCGATACCTTCAAGTATCCAAAGGCTGGCGAGAACAACTCCAAGGTCTCCCTGCAGGTTTATGATCTGGATAGCGGAAACACTTCCGAAGTAAATCTTTCAGAGTACAACAGTTATTACATTCCCCGGCTGCTGTGGACCCAGGATAATAACCTGCTAAGCGTACAACTTACCAATAGGCATCAAAACGTAGTTGACCTGGTTTTTGTTGATGTTTCCAACAAGAGCACCCGGCTTATCTTGGAGGAGAAGGACGACGCCTATGTGGATATAACAGACAACCTTACATTTCTTGACAACAACAGCTTTTTCTGGACCAGTGAGCGGGACGGGTGGAACCATATCTATCAATATGATAGGAACGGCAAGTTGTTGGGCCAAGTTACCAAAGGTCCTTGGGAAGTGACGGCCTTTTACGGTTTTGACCAAAATACCGGCCGCGTGTATTTCCAAAGCACCGAAAACGGCAGTATCAATAGAGATGTGTATTCTATATTGCCATCGGGAAAGAACAAGGTAAGGCTTACCCAACAAACCGGTACCAATGATGCCGACTTTAGTGCAAACTACACCTATTTCATCAATACCTTTTCTGATGTTGACACGCCTTACGTTTATACCCTGAGAGAGGCCAGGACCGGTAAATTGCTTCGTGAAATAAAAGACAACAAAGAGCTGAAGGACCGTCTGGCTTCCTACAAGATTTCACCTAAAGAATTTTCCACCATCCACGTGAACGGGGAAGATTTGAATATGTACATGATCAAACCGTTGGATTTTGACGAAAACAAGCAATATCCGCTGTTTATGTTCCAATATTCGGGGCCTGGCTCGCAGCAGGTTTCCAATAGTTGGATGGGAACCAATGATTATTGGCACCAAATGCTGGTCAATGACCTAGACCTGATCGTAGTTTGCGTAGATGGTCGCGGTACAGGCTTTAAGGGCAGGGATTTCAAAAAAATGACCCAAAAAGAGTTGGGCAAGTATGAAGTACAGGACCAAGTGGCCGCCGCCAAAAAACTGGGTGCCGAATCCTACATCGATGCTTCCCGAATTGGCATATGGGGCTGGAGCTACGGTGGCTTTATGGCGTCCAATTGTTTGTTTCAAGCACCCGATGTATTTGAAATGGCCATAGCCGTAGCCCCCGTGACCAGTTGGCGTTTTTACGATAGTATTTATACTGAACGGTATATGCAGACCCCGCAGGAAAATGCTTCGGGTTATGATGAAAATTCGCCGCTCTCCCATGTTCAGGGGCTAAAAGGTAAATTCCTCTTGGTGCATGGCAGTGCCGATGACAATGTGCACGTACAGAATACTATGCGCCTGGTAGAAGCCTTGGTACAGGCCAACAAACAGTTTGACTGGCGCATCTATCCAGACAAAAACCACGGCATTTACGGCGGAAACACCCGTTTGCACCTTTACACCTTAATGACTGATTTTATCAAAAAGAATCTATAAAAATATCAACACGAACCAATTAATAAATCCATCCTATGTCTGACGCACTTCAATATCAAAAGCAAAAGGAATTATTTGGCCATCCGGTAGGGCTGTACATACTGTTTTTCACCGAAATGTGGGAACGTTTTTCCTATTACGGAATGCGGGCCATCCTGGTACTGTATTTGGTGGCTGAAGCTACAAGCGGCAACCCAGGGCTGGGCTGGACCGATGCCAAAGCGCTTTCTCTCTACGGCACCTACACTATGTTGGTCTATGTGGCTTCCATTCCCGGAGGGTGGATCGCCGATAAATTTTTGGGCCAGAAGCAGTCCGTTATGGTTGGGGGCATCTTGCTTGTGGCTGGCCACGGAATTCTTTCCGTAGAGGAAATGTGGGCCTTTTACACCGGGCTTGGATTGATCATTGCCGGGGTAGGGATGTTAAAACCCAATATTTCAACGATGGTCGGTGGGCTGTACAAGCCTGGCGATATTAGAAGGGACAAGGGATTTACCATCTTCTATATTGGTATTAATGTGGGCGCCTTCCTGTCAAGCTTGATAGTGGGTTATGTAGGTGAAGTTTACGGTTGGCACTATGGCTTTGGCCTCGCCGCCATTGGAATGGCACTTGGCCTAATTCAATATGTAGCTGGACAGAAACATTTAAAATATGTAGGCAACAACACCAATAAATCAATTGATCCCGAAGAAAAGGCAGCCATGAAAAGACCGCTGACCAAAGTGGAGAAAGATAGGGTCATTGTGCTATTTGTTTCCTTCTTGTTGGTTATCGTTTTTTGGGGCGCTTTTGAACAGGCCGGTGGTTTGATGAATATATACGCTATGGACAAAACCAACAGGTCATTGCTGGGCTGGGAAGTGCCTGCCTCGTGGTTTCAATCATTAAATGCGATGTTCATAATTATTTTTGGAACCATTGTGGCCGGTTATTGGGCCAAAAGAAAATTGAAAGGAAAAATATCCACTTCACTTTTCAAAATGTGCGTGGGGCTTATCATTATGGGAATGGGCTTTTTCTTTATGACAGCCGCGGCAGCTCAATATAATATTCAAGGTTCTTCCGCAATGTATTGGTTAGTCTTGGCTTATCTTTTCCACACCATAGGAGAGCTCTGTCTCTCACCAGTAGCCCTATCTTATATCACCAAATTGGCTCCGTTAAAATACGCTTCCCTTATGATGGGAGTTTACTTTGCCATGACCGGCTTGGGCAACAAGGTTGCGGGGCTGCTGGGCGAATCTGCCTCCAACCTAGGAGAATATACCGTGTTTACCGGTATAGCCATTTTCTGCGTAACCTTTGGATTTTTGGTACTGCTGGTTCGGAAGAAACTGGAGAAACTTACTCATGGCGCCGAGGACAACGAGCGGGAAATTGACGATCACGATTCAGTAGACAATGAGCCCTACGAACTTGCCGATCCAGACATCAACAAACCCAGTTAATTACCAAAACCAATTAAACAAACCATAGACCGATGAACACCGATATAGAAAATCTCTTTAAGGACAAGGTTTTAGGCCATCCAGCAGGGTTATTTATCCTCTTTTTTACCGAGATGTGGGAACGCTTTTCCTTTTACGGTATGCGTATCCTCTTGGTCCTGTTTTTAACGGCTCCATTATTGAGCGACAACCCGGGATGGGATTGGCCACGCGAACATGCGCTGTCCTTAATTGGTACCTATGCTTCCTTGCTGTATCTCACCCCAATTATTGGTGGATGGATAGCCGACAAGATTACGGGCTACCGAATGGCCGTGATCATAGGCTGTATCGTTATGACCCTGGGCCACGCCTCGATGGCGCTGGAGACTACCGCATCATTTTATTTGGGGCTGGCACTTTTGGTTATCGGTACCGGTTTCTTTAAACCGAACATTACTTCTATTATTTCTGAAATGTACAAGGGAAAGGAGGCCAAGAAAGATGGCGCTTACACCCTGTTTTATATGGGCGTAAATGCCGGTGCGTTTTTTGGAATGATGCTCTGCGGTTATCTGGCCGAAAACTTTGGCTGGTCATACGGCTTTGGATTGGCTGGGATTTTTATGTTTTTTGGAATGTTGCAGTTTATGTTGGCCCACAAACTATTTGGAAGTGTGGGTGACAAGCCTTCCAAAAAGCACGAAGTGGAAATTCCGCAAAACATCAATGAAGAACGGCCTGAAAAGCGCGAGGAAGAGGACACCCCTATCAAATTGAATCCTTTTACCACTTTTGATTATATCCTCATCGTACTTTCATCCATCGGAGGCTTGCTGTATCTTTTCAATGATCCGCTCGATACCATTTATTCGTGGTCTTTGGTACCTTTTGAAATAGGCGGGATGAGTGGTACCAATATCGTTGTCTTGGCGGCCTTGGCCATGTTTCTTATTCTTCTGGTCACGCGTATTGCGCGCTATTTACCGGTGGTTAGGGACCGGTTGATTGCCGTATCGATCTTTGGGCTTTTTACGGTTTTCTTTTTCGCCTTTTTTGAACAGTCGCTCGGCTCCATGACCCTCTTTGCACAAGATTATACCGATAGGAACCTTACCGGCAACTCGGCAATCATTTTCAAAATCATTGATGCCTTGTTGACTACCGTGCCGTTGATTATTATTTCGTGGGTTATTATCTTGCTCATCAAGAAAACCCACCACAAGATAGCCGCCTCAAACGTGGCATTGTCCCTTGCCTTTGTTGGAATTTGGAGCTTGGTGATTTTCCGGTTGGTCGATAAATTTACCCAAACGGAGCTGGAGGTAGATGCTACCTGGTTTGGAATCCTGAATTCCTTCTTTATCATCACCCTGGCACCTTTGTTTTCCAAATGGTGGGAAAGCAAATACAATCCCAGTGCCGCGGTTAAATATGGACTTGGGCTTGTCCTGCTGGGGCTGGGCTTCGCCATCCTGTCCTATGGCGCTTCTGATATTCCTCCTGGGGCCATGACGGCTTCGGTAAGTATGGTATTTTTGATCTTGGCCTATTTGCTTCATACTATGGGCGAGCTGTGCCTTTCGCCGCTTGGCCTTTCGTATTTGAGCAAATTGGTCCCCGCACGCATGATCGGGTTTATGTTCGGCGTTTGGTATCTGGCCATTGCTGTGGGCCAAAAAGCGGCCAATACCATGGGGGGGATGATCGATAAGATTTCGGCGGAATATTCGCTGGGTACCTTCTTTTTGATATTCACCCTTATTCCCATAAGCGTTGGGATAATCGCTATGCTGCTAAATCCTGTTCTGAAAAAACTGATGCACGGCATACGTTGATGCACAATACCATTTAGCCAAAAAGCGTTCCTTTTGTGGAACGTTTTTTGTTTTCTTAATTTTGAATTTCTAAACCGATTTTTGATGAAAAATATATTACTGCTTTTCAGCTTCTTATTTGTCGCTACCTTGCAAGCCCAGCAGATCAACTGGATGACGATGGAGGAGGCCCTTGCCGCCCAGAAAAAAGAGCCAAAGAAAATTTTTATGGACGTTTATACCACCTGGTGCGGTCCCTGCAAATTGTTGGACAAGAAAACCTTTGGCGATAAAAGCGTCATCGAATATGTCAATAAGCATTATTACGCCGTAAAATTTAATGCCGAGGGTAATGACCCCATTACTTATAAGGATTTTACCTATACCAACCCCAACTATCGGCCCGAGCGGAAAGGGAGAAATGCCCAGCATCTCTTTGCCCATGCGCTCAAGGTTACGGCCTATCCCACGGTAGTTTTCTTTAAGGAAAATGGCGACCTGATCCAGGCTGTTCCCGGCTACCGTACCCCACAGCAACTCGAAATATTCCTGAAGATGATACAGAGCGATGATTATTTAAAGATTACCACCGCCCAAGCTTGGGCAGACTATCAGAAAAATTTTAAACATACATTTTAGAATAGCAAACTTTAGGTTTCATATTCGGGCTATTCTATTGGGAAAGCTCCTTGTTTCGCAGTATGGTGGAACGGGAGCTTTTTTATGGCACAGGTTTTTTCCCATCGGGCCACATAACTATAGTAGTTGCTGCCGTCTGCCACGACCACCTGGGGCCGCAGACTGTCTATCAACCGGTCGAGGTTGGCTCTTGGGCTCTGGGTGAGCAGGAGGGTATGTATACGCGTATTTTTTGGATAGAGGCCCAGACTGTCAATAACCAAGATACGTTTATTGCGGTAGCCGAACACCTTGGGCAATTTTTCTGCGGAAACCTGTCTTATGTTTTCCGCAATTTTGAAGGCGTTTAGCGGAGGATTTTCAAAAATCTTGACCGAAGGCTCATTATTAAAAACCACTAGTTTTGAACCGTTTTTGTAGGCGATCAAGGTTTGTTTGCTTTTCTGAAGAACAATCAGTTGGTTATTTGAAGTTCTGAAATCATCAAAAATAAACACCCCTATCAGAATCGATATGGCCAGAAGGGAGCGCCCCAGCCGTCCGTAAGTCATCTTCTGGATAAGAAACACCAAGGTAATGATCAATAGATAAGTTGCCAGAACTTTTAGGGTTGAAAAGTGGATGTTTTGAAACAAAAAATCTTCCTGCACCGCAACCCATTGAATAAAACCGTTCAGCCCCTCAATACAATAGTTGTATCCCACGGCCAACCAATGGGGTAATATTTCGAAACTTGCCAAAAGAACAATGAGTATCCCCCCGCACATTAAAAGCGTAAGAAACGGAAGCACGATAATATTGGTGAGCAGAAACAAACCGGGGAACTGGTGAAAATAATAGAGACTTAAGGGTAAAACACCAATCTGGGCACAAACGGTTACTGAAATAATATCCCAAGTTTTGCGCACCGCCCAATATTTTGAATAACCTACTTTTTGGAATACTGGAAAGAGCCACAGGATAAAGAACACGGCCAAATAACTCAATTGAAAACCCACTTGAAACAACCACCTGGGGTTTATAAGCAAAAGCGCAAAAAACGAAAGAAACAAGGTGTTTATGGAATTGGTTTCACGACCCAAGAGCTTGGCCATGGCAAAAAAGCTGAACATAGTTACTGCCCGGGTAACCGAGGGGGAAAGTCCCGATAATAAGGCAAAACCCCAAAGTATCAAAACAATTATGGAGGCCTCAAGGATAGTTCCTATTTTTAATCGGCGCAGGGGTTTAAGAAGCAGGGTAAACAGGAAATAGAGTATTCCCACATGCAGGCCCGATACGGCGAGGATATGAACTGCCCCTGCTGCAGCATAGGCTTTGTACAGGTTTGGTGAAATCTCTTTTTTCTCCCCCAGAACGAGTGCCTGGATAATGGCGCGCTCATCGGTTTTCAATTTTGTTTTTTCAAGTTTTGCAACAATTTTTGAACGCAGGTTTTGGGCCATACCCAGAAGCGTTTTGGAGCCCGGGTGGGTTTTTAATATCGCCTGGGCAGAAATACGTAGCTGCCCATAAACCCCAAGAGATTTCATATATTTTGAATAGTCAAATTGATGGGGGTTCAGCGGCGCGGGAATCTTTTTTATGGGTGAATAAACAAGCGCGAGCTCATCGGGTGAAAGGGGTGTTACCAAAGAATCCCGGGAAACGATGAGCAATAGTTTTCCTGAGGCCGGGCGCTGGTTTATGGCAGTTACCTCGGCCAAATATTTATCGTTGTATTTATCCGGTTTTAAGGTTTGGACGATTTTTAGCTGTAGGGTTGCCGGTTCATTTTGTGAAACCAAGTGCGAAAAATGCTTGGGTTGAAATTGTGGCAACCTCATTTGGTAGATGGAATAACCCAAGGCAAAAAAACACAGATAGGTAGCCACTCCAAAAAGAGCGTCCTGAAAAAGCTGTTTGCGCGCCCTTAACCAAAGAAAAACCAGAATGGCCAACAAGAGCAGTAAATATGGAAGCAGAAAAACATCGACTGGCCAGAAATGGGCCGTAAGGATGCCCAGCACCAAAACGAAGGCAAACCTAACTATGGCAAAATTGACGAATTTCATGCCCCAATACTTTAGTGTTCCAACTAAAAAACTGGGGAGAAAGAAGGATTAGATTTTTAGGAAACCGGGTCTTGCCCGCTGTCCCAAATAATTAAACCGATATTTTTTGCATTCAGCTTTTTTAATTTCAATTTGGCAGTTGCTAATGCGTAAATATAATTCCAAGATACAAAAAAGAAGGTTATATCACGCGCCGTACTTCCACAAAGGCTTTTTTCCACTAATCCTCATCGAGCGATGAAATGATAACCCCCGCACGGGTGGTGGAGTGGATGAATTTTACCTCGCCCCGCTTGGCCTCAACTACGAGCCCCACGTGGTTTATTACGTTGCGACTACTGGTTTTGAAGAATACCAGATCGCCAATCTCAATGTCTTTAAAGGAAATGAGCGTGCCTTGTTTTGCCATATCGCGCGAGATACGGGGTAGGACGATATTTTCCTTTTGAAATGCCGTACAGACCAAACCAGAACAGTCCATGCCCGCTTGGGTGGTGCCGCCAAACTTATAGCGCGTCCCCTCAAATGTTTTGGCATAGGCAATTATTTCGCGCTTAATATCTACTGAGACATCTTCGGGTTCAGAAACTGTTTCCGTTCCTTCGGCCAGGTTTTCGCGGGCAGGCACTTTCCGCACCAGCTTATGGGCACGTTCCCGCTTTGATATATGCGACTTGGGGGCCTTTGCCACATGGCGGCTTCCGCCGCAGGAAGCCAACAATAGCATGGAAAATAAAAGAGGCAACAGTTTTTTCATCAATTCCCTTTTCAATAGTAACGCCTAAATTTAACCAAAAATTATGAATTCTTCTTAAGAGATCCAAAAATGAGCTTTGCAGTATTTGCACTGGCACCCCTTCCGCCCAGGGCTTTTTCAAGTTCGTAATAGTCCAAAAACATGGTTGCGCGAATGTAGGGGTCTAAAATTCGGGTGAGTTCCTCCTTCAATCTTTTTTTGTTGAAATCGTTTTGGATCAATTCGGTAACCACCGTTTTGTCCATGATTAAATTTACCAAGGAAATGTATTCCAGTTTGATGACGCGCTTGGCTATTTCATAACTTATCCTTCCGCCCTTGTAGCAGACCACCTGTGGCACTTTGAAGAGGGCGGTTTCCAGCGTGGCCGTCCCTGAGGTCACCAGGGCAGCGTTTGAAATGCTCAAAAGGTCATAGGTTTTGTTGGCCACAAAATGCACGTTTTTCTTTTGGAGAAAGGTATCGTAAAACGATTTTTCCTGACTGGGCGCCCCGGCAATCACAAATTGGTATTCCTTAAAATCGGGTGCGATTGACACCATGACCTCCAGCATTTTCTTTATTTCCTGCTTTCGGCTTCCCGGCAGCAGGGCAATCACGGGGCGCTCGTCCAAGCCGTTTTCTTTTTTAAAAGTTTCGGGGTCTACTTGTTTCCGGTCGTAGATAGCATCAATCAAAGGGTGGCCAACAAAGTGTACGGGAAAGTTGTGCTTTTCTTCATAAAAATCCTTTTCAAACGGAAGGATCACGTACATTTCGTCCACATCGCGTTTTATTTCCTTGATGCGGCCTTCCTTCCAAGCCCAGATTTGGGGCGAAATGTAATAGTGGGTTTTATAGCCTTTTTTTCTGGCCCATTTCATTATCCTGAAATTGAAGCCCGGGTAATCTATAAAAATAATCACATCAGGGTCATAGCTCTCGATGTCTTTTTTACAGAATGAAATATTCCGCAGGATGGTGCCCAGATTCATCACCACTTCGGCAAAGCCCATAAAAGCAAGTTCCCGGTAATGTTTTACCTCTACACCGCCAACCGCCCGCATCAAATCGCCACCCCAAAAACGAAAATTCGCATCGGGATCTTCTTTTTTTAAGGCTTTCATCAAGTTGGCACCGTGCAGATCGCCAGAGGCTTCGCCGGCTATGAGATAGTATTTCATTTAGTTATGAGTTATGAGTTATGAGTTATGCCGTGGTTTCGTTTATCGCTTCTCTTTGTGCCCGCAACCTGTAACAAAAAATTATTATTTATTGATTATTGTTATTTTTTATTGAGATCGATCACAATAGCTTTGGGAAGAATTCTGAATTCTAAATTAACCTGTAACCTGCAACCTGTAACCTGCAACCTGCAACCTGTAACCTACAACCTGCAACCTGCAACCTGAAACCCGCAACCCGCAACTACTTCAATACATTCTGGATTAAAATATCAAAAAACGCCGTGAGGGTCATTCCAGTTTCGCGCACTTGTTTGGGGACGATACTTTCCGTGGAAATGCCCGGATTGGTGTTGATTTCCAAAAAATAGGGTTTTCCTTTTTGGATGATGAATTCGCTGCGGGTGATGCCTTTCATATTCAATAATCTGTAAATACGAATGGCTTCCTTTTGAACCATTTCGGTCTCTTCTTCGGTGATTCTTGCGGGGGTTATTTCCTGCGATTTTCCAAGGTATTTTGCCTCGTAATCGAAAAATTCATTTTCCGAAACAATTTCGGTCACCGGCAGGGCGATAATTTCTTCACCTTTATTATAAACCCCCACCGAAACTTCGGTGCCAACAAGGGCGGTTTCAATTATTATTTCAGAATCTTCGGTAAAAGCCTTTTCAATGGCGGCCGTCATCTCGGCCATATCATTCACTTTACTAATACCGAAACTGGAGCCGGACCGGTTGGGTTTTACAAAGCACGGCAGCCCAGTGCGCTTCACGATTTCCTCAACGTTAACCTCGCTGCCTTTATTGATGTAATAGGAATTGGCGCACGACACCCCAAAATTCTTCAGCACCGAAAGGCAATCCCGTTTGTTGAAACTCAGCGCCGCCGAATAATAGTCGGTACTGGTGTGCCGAATGCCCAACAACTCCCAATAGGCCTGCAGGTAGCCGTCTTCGCCGGGCGTACCGTGGATGGCGTTGAAAACCGCATCGGGGCTAATGGTTTTGCCATGGCTTTCAAAAGTGAAATCGGCGCGGTTCACGGGGTGCTTTTCGCCGTTACCGTCCACAAAATACCATCCTTCCGCCAGAATATGGACGGGATAGACTTCATATCTGTCTTTGTCGAGCGCGTTGCAGACCACGCCACCACTGTTTATGGAAATCTCGAACTCGCTAGAATAGCCGCCCATAGCCACGGCAATATGTTTTTTGCCCATAACAATTGATTAAAACCAGCGTTATAATAGCTGGTTAAACAAAAATATCACTTATCTGTAGAAAGATACTAACTTTGGGTTTTATATTTTTGCGCAGTAATCCAGTTAAATATGACATTTATCCAGTTTGTGTTTTCCAAGGCTTTTCTAAAACAGTTATTATTGGCCATAGTGGTCCTGTTGGTCTTGATATTCTTGATCTTTTGGTGGCTTCGCGTTAGTACAAACCACAACGAACGCATTGAAGTGCCCAACCTGGCCAAGATGTCGTTGGACAAAGTTGAGCAGAAACTGGAAGAAATGGATCTGCGGTATGAAATCTTGGATTCGGCCAATTACAACCCCGATTTTCCGAAGTATTCCGTCATCGACCAAATTCCGAAGCCGGGAAAATTCGTCAAGGAAGATCGCAAACTTTACCTCACCTTAAACCCCTCAGGCTACCGGAAAATTGAAGTGCCCGATGTGGTGGGGCGCACACGCCGGCAGGCTGAGCCCACCCTTTTGGCTATGGGCTTTAAAATAGGAAAGATAAGCTATCGCCCGCACATTAGCGACAATGTGCTGGAACTGCGGTATAAAGGGGAAAAGTTGGAACCCGGCACGCCTTTGCAGAAAACTTCGGTGATTGATTTAATTGTTGGGGACGAATCGCTCAATAGAATTCAGACAGAAGACGATTCATCAGAAGACAACCCAGAAGCTCCAACTGAAAACGAAGAAGACAACAATGGCGAATTTTAAGGAGGACGAAATAGACGATACCGACGGCAACGATGAGCTGTACGAGCATTACCGCTTTGTGGCCGATAAGGGACAGAACCCTTTGCGGGTAGATAAGTACCTGATGAACCTCATTGAAAAGGCCACGCGGAACAAAATCCAAAAGGCCGCCGCCGCGGGAAACATCCACGTAAATGGGCAACCCGTAAAATCAAACTACAAAGTAAAAGGCAATGATGTGGTTACGGTGCTTTTTGAGCATCCGCCCTATGAATTCCTGTTGGTCCCCGAAAATATTCCGTTGGATATAGTTTATGAAGATGAAGCCGTAATCGTGGTAAACAAACCCGCCGGAATGGTGGTACATCCCGGGCACGGCAACTACAGTGGCACGCTTATAAACGCGCTGACCTATCATTTTGAGAACCTTCCCAATAACCCCTCGACTCCGCTCGGGACAGGTTCCAGTAATCGGCCTGGTTTAGTGCATAGAATAGACAAAGAAACCAGTGGGTTGTTGGTAATTGCAAAAACGGAAGAAGCGATGACCCACCTGGCCAAACAATTTTTTGACAAAACCACCGAGCGTGAATACGTGGCTCTGGTTTGGGGCAGTGTGGCGGAAGACGAAGGTACTATTGAGGGCAACATAGGCCGCCATCCAAAAAACCGTCTGCAAAACACGGTTTTTGAAAATGATGAAGAGGAAAAAGGAAAGCCAGCCGTTACCCATTATAGGGTTTTGGAGCGCTTGGGTTATGTGACCCTAGTTTCGTGTAGATTGGAAACAGGCCGAACCCACCAGATCCGGGTGCATATGAAACACATTGGGCACACGCTATTTAACGATGAGCGCTACGGAGGCGAAAAAATATTGAAGGGTACCACCTTTTCCAAATACAAACAGTTTGTAGAGAACTGTTTTAAGGTATTGCCCCGCCAGGCCTTGCACGCCCGCACTTTGGGCTTTGTGCATCCCATTACCGGAGCGTTTATGCGTTTTGAAAGCCCCATTCCCGACGATATGGAAGCTTGTTTGGAAAAATGGCGGAATTATTCAAAACACGTTATTGAATAGGAATCTATTGGTTTCGCTTTTTCCAGATGTCTGGATTTCTGCTGGTGTGTAAAACAGCGATTACCCGAATTTCCGAAGAGTATATCTTATAAAATATTCCGAACGGGAAGGTTTTTAAATAGATTATTCGGACTTTCTCAATTCTTTTCTGAAAAGCTTCGGGATGATTTTTTATGTGGATGATGCCTTCATCCATTTCATTAATAAATATTAGACCAGCTCAGGATTTATTTCACGGTAGAAAAGCACGATTTCCCGGATATCTTTTTTTGCGAGCGGACGAATCGACAACTTAGTCATTGCCTTTTCCTAACTCAGCTTTTACCTCATCCCAAGTTAGCCCCGGTTCATTTGCTTCATCCGCTTCTTTGATACGCTCCTCGAGTATTTTTTTATGCGCCTCGCTCAAAGTGTAGTTATCTGGTCGCTGTACACAGGTCATTTCAAGATACAGCTGAAATTCCTCCATCGTCTTGAAGTGGGTTTTGTCCAGGTTTAATTCCTCTTCTATGTATATCGTGGTCACGGCAATTGCTTTAAATCAAATATAATGAATTTTTAGTTTCGGGGTCTTGATTCCGCCTGCCTGTCGTGCCTTTACAGGCAGGCTCAGCCACCGTCCCGTCGGTCATTGAGCGCCTGCCTGCCGCCTGCCGGTGGAGCAGGTGGGCAGGGAGCCGAAATGACCCTTTCTACTTTTTCACCCACTTTCCGGTATATTTGGTATCACCTTCCATAACAGCAATAAAATACAGGCCATTGTTGAGATGGCTGAGGTTGTAACTGTTCTTTGTGGCCAGCGTCCCTTCCCTTGAAAAAACCACTTTGCCATCAATACCATAAACGGTTACCGTAGCTTTTGAAAGCGGATGCGAGAGAGTAAAAGAAAGTAGCCCAGAGGAAGGATTGGGAGCGATATTCATGGTATTGTGCAATCCATTAGCTGCTATACTCGCCGTTTGTTCAATTTCCACAAAGCCGTCACGCGTATTGTCGCCTTTGTATCCGTTCCGTCTAATGCTGTCGGGATTGTAGGGCACGTTGAGGTTATACACATTTACAAAAGTGCTATCCACTCCTGTTCCGAAAGTCTGGGTATAGCTGTTGGCGGTAAGGTCCAGCAGGCCGTCGTTGTCCACATCGCCCAACACAGCTCCGTTCAAAAAGGTAAACCCACGGGGCCGCAGCGGAAACCCGGCCACCTCGCCACTACCGTCCAGCGAATAGGCGTGGATAAAGCCGTTGTCAGCTTCGGTAATGACACTTGGAAAAATGATTTCCAAAACCCCATCGTTGTTCACATCGGCTATGGAGAGGACGCCCTCGGTTCCACCGTATTTTTCTATGGGGAAATTGGGCAGGTTGTTGCCATCGGGGTCCAGCCCGTAAATAACGGGAAGCGGAACGCCCGGCGTACCACTCGTATTTCTGTCTGACATAAAGATTTCAAAAACTTCATCGCCATCCACGTCGAGAACGGTGGGAGGGGAATAGGTCCACTCACTGGTGGCAATGGGCCAACCCGGACGGTAGCTGCCATCGTGCTCCATGACGTAAAAGCCGTGTGCGTCGCCGTGATTGCTGCCAATAATTTCCAAGTCGCCATCGTCATCCAGATCGGCCAATATAGGGGATTGGTAGCTGTACTTCACATCGGGGTCTACCACGAGAAAACCCGGAAAAATTTGCCCTTGATTGTCAAAAATATACATGCCCGCGCTGGAGGCGGCTATGACCACATCGTTGTTGCCATCGTTGTCCACATCGGCGATGGAGGGCGTAAAGGCTGGGGTGGCGGCCACTTCCACGGGCCAGTTGGCGTTTACGGGTGTACCGTCCATTTTCACGGCGTGTACAAAGCCTTGGTTACTGGTTACCCGTTCGCCAAAAACGATATCGAGGGTGCCGTCGCCATCCAGATCGGCCAGGGCGGGGGCGTTGATCATCCAGTGGTCGTTAAAGTTTAGCGGCCATCCGGGCAGGTCTGTGCCGGTGGGATCGAGCAGATATACGCGTCCGGCATTGGGGATGCCGCCGGTGTTTACTGCAATTTCCAAAGTGCCGTCGTTGTCAAGGTCGGCTACAGAAGGCGGCAGGAGGATGGTGCCGCTTACCGTTTTTTCAAAAAGAATGGTGCCATCGCCTTTTAGGGCGTATAGTTTATTGTTGATGCCATAAAGGATTTCGTCTATGCCGTCGTTGTCGATATCGGCCAGGGTGGTGCCGCGGGTATTTTTAAAAGTGGGATTGGCCGGGCGGCCAAGGCGCCACAGCAGGTCAAAATTCTCGGGCTGTTTTCCGTAATTGACCGGGAGTTCGATATTTTCTACCGAAATGGTACCATCCTCGTTCAGGCTGGCTTTTTGGCCTTGGTGCTGGGCCGGGGCAATAGCAAAAACGAAAAGCCCGATAATGGAGAGCAGGTAGCTGTTTTTCATGGGAATGGATTTTTGAAGGTTTTTATAAAGTTATTTATAAAACATTACAAATCAAAAATATTCACCTTGTCTCGGGGTTTTCGGGATTTATTTTTACTTGTTTGCCCTCCTTTAGTGCGACTGCTTTTTTCCCTCATGAAAGAATACAAAAGAAATTTTGAAAATCCTATATCTTAACAAAAAGTTAAATCCCCATAAAACCCTCTTTTTTTGGTAACGTTTCCGTGGGAAAGAATACCTATGGGCTATCTTTACGCCTCGTAAATTTTGGCGCCCCGGTGCTATGTTTTTTATTAATTAAACCTTGATTCCAACAATGAAAAGATTTTATATTTTCCTCTTGGTTGCCGTGCTGGCCTTGCCGGCGCAAGCCAATGAGGGCATGTGGTTTTTGATGCACATTGAGCGGTTAAATTATCGCGATATGCAGAAAATGGGGCTTCAGCTTACGCCCGAAGAAATTTACAGTATCAACCATTCCAGCCTAAAGGATGCCATTGTGCAGTTTAACCGTGGGTGTACCGCCGAAATCATCTCAGACAGCGGCCTGGTGCTTACCAACCACCACTGCGGTTATGGCCAAATTGCCGAACTGAGCACCGAGGAGAACGATTATCTCACCAACGGATTTTGGGCCGCCAACCGAAGCGAGGAATTAAAACCCAAAAGCCTGTCCGTTCGCTTTTTTATACGGATGGATGATGTTTCCAAACGCATACTTTCACAAGTAAATGATAAGATGACCGAAGCCGAACGCGAAGCAGCCATCAATAAGGAAATAGCTAAGATAGAGCAGGAAAACAACGAAGGCGGAAAATACACTGTTTCGGTAAAATCCTTTTTCCAAGGCAATGAATATTATTACTTCGTGTACCAAGATTACAATGATGTGCGCCTTGTAGGAACCCCTCCGGCAAGTGTGGGAAAATTTGGCGGGGATACCGACAACTGGGAATGGCCCCGCCACACGGGCGATTTCTCCCTCTTCCGCGTCTATGCCGATAAAGACGGAAACCCAGCCGAATATTCGCCAAACAATGTACCACTTAAGCCCAAGGCACACTTGACCACCAGCCTAAAAGGTTTTGAGGAGGGCGATTTTGCCATGATCATGGGCTATCCCGGCCGTACCAACCGTTGGATGCCTTCGGGAGGTATCGAGCAGAATGTGGAATATGCCTATCCTGCTTGGGTTGAGGCTTCCAAAACGGCGATGGACGTGATGAAAAAGTATATGGACAAGGACCAGCAAGTGAAACTGGATTACGCTTCGGCCTATGCCTCCATTGCCAATTACTGGAAAAACCGCCAAGGAATGATCGATGCGCTGAAAAAACACAAAACCGCAGAGAGCAAGCGAAAGGATGAAAAGGCTTTCCAGAAATGGGCCTCCAAAAGAGCCAATAAGGAATATGCCGATGTGATCCCCGTTTTAAACAATTATTACAAAAAGACAAACGAGGCCAGCGCACACGATAACTATCTGCGACTTTTGTTGCGTTCCCAAATGGCCGTAATCCCTTACCGATTGGGGAATGATATGGCTTATTACGCTGAACAGAACGAGGCCAAACAGGCCGAACTGAAGTCAAAAATCCAAGAGGAAATAAACGATTTTTATGAGGGCGTATATATGCCCTTGGAGAAAGACCTGCTCGCGGCCCAACTGAAATTGTATTCCACCAAGGCCAAAAACATCGCCCCTATGGTGGCTGCGGTTGCTGAAAACAACGCCATCGACAACGGTTGGAACCAATATGTAAACACCCTTTTTGAAAATAGTTTGTTTGCTTCCAAGGAGAAAGTCGAAGCTTTTTGCGCCAATCCAGATGCGGAAGCATTAAAAAACGATCCGCTTTACCAGCTTTCCGTAGATCTTTTAAAACGATACCGCTACAAAAGTGAGGAGGAAAAGCAATTGGATGAGCAATACGAAAGGGCTTTCCGAAAGATGGTAAAAGGGATGCGTGAAATGAATCCCGACAAAAAATACTATCCCGATGCCAACAGCACCCTGCGGTTGACCTACGGCAAGGTGATTGCCCTGCCCGAAGACAAGCGCAACGATGCCGTGAAAAATTACTACACCACTTTGAAGGGTACCGTGGCAAAATATCAGCCCGGCGACGATGAATTTGATATGCCCAAAAAGCTTATCGACCTTTATGAAAAGAGGGATTTTGGCCAATATGCCGATGATGACGGCTATCTGCCCGTAAACTTTTTGACCGACAACGATATTACCGGCGGCAATTCGGGCTCACCCGTTTTAAACGGAAAAGGGGAGCTGATTGGCTTGGCCTTTGATGGCAATATTGAAGCTATGGCGGGCGACGTTATTTTTGACGACCAGCTGCAGCGCACCATCAATGTGGACATCCGCTACGTTTTGTTCTTGATAGATAAACTGGCGGGCGCCAGCCATATTATTGATGAATTGACACTTTCAAAATAATGATTTAAAGATTGGTTTAAAGTCCCGAAACTGCCAAAGTGGTCTCGGGACTTTTTTTTAATGGAAATTCCGCCGACAAACAGTTGCAAACAAACGATCCGCGCGATTATTTTTGGGGCTTTAAGTGGGGATTGGTCCAGGGTTTTCCAAAAAGTCCATAAACCTCTTGATTTTTAGTGTTAAAGCCCGTTAAAATCTGTGTTATAACTTTTGAATTGGGGAATTTTGCGGCTGAATTAAATGACAAGTCCACTTTCCAGTGATGGATGCATATCAAATACTGCCCGTATTGTTGCTCTTTCTTATGGCAGCTCCAGGGAAGGAAAATTCCAAAGAAGCTTCCACCGATCCCTATGCCAATTTTAGGGCAATTCCTGAATATATTCTACATCCAACCGCCGGGCAGGCAGCCTATTTTGATGCGTATGACCAGACCATGAAACATTGGGGAGTGGCTTATGAGGAGCTTTACGTGCCCACCTCCAAAGGCACGGCCCACGTGATCACCAGCGGGCCGGCAGAGGGTACGCCCATAGTCCTGCTGCACGGTCTTGGCGCCAGTTCTACCATGTGGTATTCGCATGCCAAGGAACTATCCCAAAAGTATCGGCTTTTTGCTATTGATTTGTTGATAGAGCCCGGCAAATCGCATAAAACAGCCAATTTAAGAAATATTGACGGGATCAATGCTTGGTATGATGAGGTTTTTACGGCTTTAAATTTAAACTCATTTTACGTGATGGGTCCTTCGCGCGGGGGCTGGTTGGCGGTGAACCTGACCCTTCACTCCCAAAAGGAAATCCGGGGGTTGCTGTTGCTGAGCCCGGTGCAAACCTTTATTTGGGTGCCGCCGAGTATGGCCGTTCTAAAAAATATGCTGAATATATTCTATTCCGAAGAAAAGAGCATAACACGAACCATGGAAACCCTTTCCAACGATCCCAGCCAGATCAATGATGATTATTTAAAACAGTATCGGCTCGGCAGGGAAAATGACTCCCTCAACAAATTTGTTCCGCAGATGAAGCCTTTTTCAAATAAGGAATTGCGGTCGCTCGAAATGCCGGTACTTGTCCTGGTAGGCGACAATGATATGCTCAACAACGAAAGGTCTATTAAAAAGGCAAAAAAGCTGCTTCCCAATTTTTACGGCGGAGTGATTGCAGACTCAGGCCATTTTTTATCGGTTGACCAAAACGAAAAGGTAAATTGGGAGATCTTGGCATTTCTGGATACCGTTGAAAACCAGTATTGAGTTTTCTCCAAAAAAGTTGGGTGAAATTCCAATCACACTTTATTCCCAAGAGAAATTCAATTATTTTATATTTTTAGGGCTTTGTTTTAATTCCCTTCAATTACAATTTATTTATGGCATCAGGAATTTTTGCGGTTTTGGACGATATAGCAGCCTTGCTGGACGACGTGGCAATGATGAGCAAGGTGGCAGCAAGAAAGACGGCGGGCATTTTGGGGGACGACCTTGCCGTGAATGCCGAAAAGGCTTCAGGCTTTGCCTCTTCCCGTGAAATTCCCGTACTCTTGGCCATCAGCAAGGGTTCGTTTCTTAACAAATTGATCATTTTGCCCATCGCTTTTCTGCTGAGCGCCTTTTTTCCCCTGGGGGTCACGATTGTCCTAATTTTGGGCGGGCTGTATCTCGCATACGAAGGTGCTGAAAAAATCTATGAGTTTTTCTTCCCCCATCCCAAAACGGAGGAGTCTCTGGTGCAGGAAAACCTGACCGAGGCCGAAATTCTTACTATTGAGAAGCAAAGGGTAAAATCGGCTATTGTTACAGATTTTATTCTTTCTCTTGAAATTGTAATCATAGCCTTGGGCACGGTGGTAAAGGAGCCACTGGGTACCCAGATTTTGGTGGTGAGCATTATTGCCATCCTCGCAACAATCGGGGTATATGGCATTGTTATGCTCATCGTGCGGATGGACGAGGCGGGCTACAAGCTGATAAAAAGAAGCAAGAGCAAGACGGGTTTTATGGTATGGTTGGGCAAACTGCTTGTGCAGGCGCTTCCCAAGGTAATTAAGGCCCTAAGTGTTATTGGCACCATTGCCCTGCTTTTGGTGGCTGGGGGTATTTTTGTGCACAATGTAGATTTTTTGCACCACTTTTTGCCGCAACTGCCTTCCTTTGTGGGTGAATTTATTGTGGGCTTGG
Source organism: uncultured Aequorivita sp. (assembly GCA_964431895.1). Taxonomy (GTDB): domain Bacteria; phylum Bacteroidota; class Bacteroidia; order Flavobacteriales; family Flavobacteriaceae; genus Aequorivita. The sequence goes on along the minus strand of CAYSLM010000015.1, from coordinate 7,028 downwards.
GCGTCGGGTTTATCGCTTTTTTTCTTTTTTCGGGTGTGAAATGGGTCTATCGCAAGATTAAATAATGATTTCCCCTGCACGGGGCTGTTAGGATTTAAAGGGGAAAGGACCAACGCTCGGAACGCAAAATTCACAAAGAATTTTTGTCTATACGTTCTGCGGACTCTTTCATTTTTCCGACATTTGGAGCACATTGCAATCTATTTTGAAAAAATCGTGGCTTGCCATATTGTTCATGCTCTTCCTCTTTGCGCCCGTTGCAAGCGTTTTTCTTTATTTTCAGTTTGAAAAGGCCACCATCAGGCGTGAGATAAAACGCAAAATGATAGCTGGAATGGATAGGGACGAGCTGGTTTTGCTCAAATTCTCAAAAAAGGATACTCTTGAAAAACTACGATGGGAACATTCCAAAGAATTTGAATACAATGGCCAGATGTATGACGTGGTTGCCCGCCAAATCAAGGGCGACTCCATTTACTACCATTGCTGGTGGGATCACGAGGAAACCGAACTGAACCAAAAGCTCGGTAAATTGGTGGCCTTGGCCTGGGGCAAGAACACCGAGCACCACAAGACGCAATTGGCACTTGTCCGCTTTTATTCATCTTTTTTCTGCAGCCCGCTTTTTCAATGGGAATGTACCTCTTATAAACCGGCTGAAACTGTCTTCCACAGCGGTCTTTATCGCGACATATTCAGTAATGTTTCCCTTATTCCTCCCACGCCTCCTCCCAAAATGGGTTGACTCTATTTTTTGTTTCAAGGTACACCCTAACCCCTGGCGGGGTACATGTGGTGGCCCATACCGTTAACCCATAAACAATATTTAAAAAGATGAACAAATTTATCATCACACTCTTGTTATTGGCTTTTGGAAGTGGCGTTTATGCCCAAACCATTACCATTACAGAGCAGGATACCGGCGAACCCATAGAGCTGGCAACCCTTTCCAATAGCAAGAATAATTTATTTGCAGCCACCAATGCCAAAGGTCAAGCTGATATTTCGGCATTTAAGAAGGTGGACAAAATTGAAATTCGCAGTCTGGGCTATAAAACCCTTATAAAAAGTTATGACGAACTGGCTGCTTCCGATTTTAAGATTGCCATGGAAATTTCCAACCTCAATCTGGATGAGGTGGTACTTTCTGCCTCCCGCTGGCGGCAGAGCAGTGACGACGTGCCTGCAAAGATCATAACCATTTCGCCCCTGGAGGTAGCTTTCCAAAACCCCCAAACCGCGGCCGACCTTTTGGGCATATCGGGGAAGGTTTTTGTACAAAAAAGCCAACAGGGTGGGGGCAGCCCGATGATCCGTGGGTTTGCTACCAGTAGATTGCTTTATTCGGTAGACGGCGTTCGGATGAACACGGCCATTTTTCGCTCCGGAAATCTTCAGAATGTCATCAATCTGGATCCGTTTGCCATCGAAAGTACCGAAGTGCTATTTGGCCCCGGATCGGTCATTTACGGAAGTGACGCCATAGGTGGGGTCATGAGTTTCCGCACCTTGACGCCCCAGTTTTCCTTGACCGATGCCCCATTGATTACCGGGAAGGCCAAAGTGCGATACTCTTCCGCAAACAGCGAAAAGACTGGCCATTTTGACGTGAATGTAGGATTTAAGAAATGGAGTTTCATTACCAGCATCAGCTCTTTTGATTACGGCGATCTGCGCCAGGGAAGCCACGGGCCCAAAGACTATATCCGCGGGTTCCACGTACAGCGGCAGGACAGTACCGATGTGGTTATAACCCAGGAGGACGAACTCTTGCAAGTGCCCACAGCCTATTCGCAAATCAATATGATGCAGAAGTTTCGCTATCGGCCCAATGAAAAATGGGACTTTCAGTATGGGTTCCACTATTCTGAAACCTCAGATTACGGTCGATATGACAGGCACCAACGGATGAAAAAAGGAACGGCGCGATATGCCGAATGGAAATATGGCCCCCAGATTTGGATGATGAACAATTTGTCAATAAACCATACCGCCCAAAACCCGGTTTTTGACCAAATGAATCTGCGCCTGGCGCACCAATGGTTTGAGGAAAGCCGAATAGACCGCTCCCTAAACAAACCAGACCGCAGCATCAATGAGGAGGAGGTAAGTGCCTTTTCCGTAAATGCCGATTTCATAAAAGCTACGGGGCAGAAAAATACCGTTTTTTATGGATTGGAATATGTGCTTGATGATGTAACTTCGGTAGGAAAAATAACCGATATCACTACCGGAATCACCGTGCCCGGCCCTTCCCGTTACCCCAATAGCACCTGGCAATCGCTGGCTGCCTATGTAACCGATGAGTATAAGGCAACAGACCGATTGACCTTAAGCGCCGGCGCCAGATACAATCATATTTTGCTGGACTCTGAGTTTGATACTACCTTCTATCCATTCCCCTTTACGGAAGCCAGTTTGAGCAATGGTGCCCTTACGGGAAGTCTGGGTGCCGTGTACCGTCCGGCCCACTCCTGGGTGTTGAGTACCAATTTGGGAACGGCCTTCCGGGCGCCCAACGTAGATGATGTGGGAAAGGTTTTTGATTCGGCCCCAGGGCAGGTGGTGGTTCCCAACCCCGACCTAAAGCCCGAATACGCCTATAATGCCGATCTGGGCGTGGCCAAGGTTTTTGACGATGCGGTGAAAATTGATGTTACAGGCTATTACACCTATCTTAAAAATTCATTGTTGCGCCGTGATTATAAACTCAAAGGGCAGGACAGTATAATGTACCAAGGGGAAATGAGCAAAGTGCAGGCCATTCAAAACTCTGCCGAGGCCCATATTTACGGGGTACAATTTGGCTTGGAACTAAAGTTGCCCAGAGGCTTTGGGTTCAGTACCGATTTCAACTTTCAAAAAGGGGAAGAGGAGATTGAAAATGGGGAAACAAGCCCCGTACGCCACGCCGCTCCCTTCTTCGGTATTGCGAGGTTGAACTACAAGACCCAAAAGTTGAGTATGGAAGTAAACCTCGCCTACCAAGGCAAGCGCGATAACGACGATATGCCCCAGGGCGAGAAATCAAAAAAGGAGATCTATGCCCTCGATGCCAATGGCGAAATCTATTCGCCGGCCTGGTACACGCTTAATTTCAAGGGGCTCTATAAGCTGAGTGAAACTTTTGACCTTAGCGCAGGCATCGAGAATCTGACCGACCAACGATATAGGCCTTATGCCTCGGGAGTTTCAGGGGCGGGAAGAAACTTTATCCTATCGCTTGCCGCCCATTTTTAAAGGCAGAAAAGCAATTGGGTTATTAGTATCAGCAGTATATATTTTTTCCCTATATTTGATACAAGCCTTATGGCTTATTAACTCCCCACATTGATTGATAAAACCCGCATTCGTTTAAGTGCGGGTTTTTGATTTACCCTGCTGAAATTTGCCTTCCGGAAAAGGAAAAAGGCCGGGTAAAATTTAAAGCACTGACCCCGGCCTTTTTCAATCATCAAACCAACTATTCAGAAAACAAACAAATACTATACGCGTGATTTGCGCTTTTTCATTTTTTTCTCTTCCAGTTTTTTCATAATTTTTTCCTGTTTTAAGGCTTTCGCGTCTTTTGTACCAGCCTTTAGGTTTTTTCCTCTTGCCATTTCAATGTGTTTTTAAATTATTAACATCCTCCATCTGTTCCTTCCCATTGCATTCGCCGCGGCGAGTTAAGGCCTCCCCAAATTGGGTAGGGCTTTTGATTTCTGGATGTTGAAGGAATTGGGAAACCGATACCGCACACTCGCAAGTGCGCCTTAATTCGGGAAGATGATTTTCAATTTAAAAATAGGGGCATTCAGCAGTGATCTTACGCTAACGAAACCGAGAAATAATGTTGAAAAACCCAGCATGACTATTAAGATTCAAACTGGGGTAAACATAGCCAAATTTTATATGAAAAGCAAATAAACAGCTGGCTACAAACTGGATTTGGGCAGGGTACTGCAATAGTCAATACCCACGATATGGAAAACCAATTTTACCAGCTCGTTCTTTTTACAGAAGAGGATAATTTCCTTGTTGTTTTCGCGCGCCTTTTCGCAGGCAATATAAAGCATATAGGCACCTGCTGCGTCCATTCGCTCCAGTGGATCAAGATCTACTATCAACGATTTGGTGCGGTCAAGGGCGGCCTCAATCTTAAACTGCACTTCAGAAAGGTTGCCGCTGTAAAGCCGCCCTTCCAGTAACAGTAGCCTGTTTTTTAAATAATAACTCAACGCCATAACGGATGTGATGGATATGCGAAATATCACAAAGGTTTTGCGTAGGAATTTTAGGGCAAGGATTTTGGGAAAGGAATCTGAGGCGTGAATTTACAAATTAAAATTTGAATTGCATACGTTTTTTCTGTGCGAAGTTGGCTACTTGGGTTTGAAGGTCAATGTGTTGCAACTTTCGGCGCATTTTAACCGTTGAGGTTTAAAAATTATATTCGGCATAAAGCTTGTTGTTTAGATTCCAAAATAAAACAGATGATGAGACCACTTAAAATTTTTTTCCTTACCCTGCTCTGTGCTTTTGTTGCCCAAACACAGGCACAGCAAGACCAAAACTCCACGAATGATAGCCAGCGGATCTACGACCTGCTCGCTTCCAAAACCTTTCAATTTACGGCAGATACCATGCTGCCTCTCGGGATGCCGTCAAAAAGTTTGGCGGGCGATGGTTATGTAGTAAGCTTTAAACCAGAAATGGTAAACAGCCAGCTCCCATATGACGGCAGGCGGTATGGCGGCGCAATTATGGGGCGCGATAAGGGCATGCGCTTTCAAGGCCCACCTGAAAATTTCAATATTTCACCTTGGAATAAAGGTTATGAAGTGAAGACCACGATAAATGACAACGGAAGCGGTTTTCAACTGCTGCTACAGGTGGCCCCTTCGGGCTACGCCACACTTTCCATAAGCAGTGCAGATAGAGACACCATTAACTATCAGGGGGAAATCATTCCGCTCCAAGAGTGAGTGGGATAGCCTAATAATGTTTGGACAAAAAAAACCGGCCCATTTCTTCGGGCCGGTTTTGTTTAAGGGATAACCTTTAATTGTTTAATCATTGTCTATGCCAATGAATTCTCCGGTAAGGGTAAATTCCAGCTCGAGTCCGTTATCCAGTTCTACCTGTTGGTTATCGTCTTCCAATTCCCATTCCACAATAAAATTATTGGGATAGTTTTGGTTTACGTAATCCAAAATTGGAGCGGGGATTACGGCATCGGGCAGTTGGGTGTTGCCTTCGATTGATGTGATTTCAAAGGCCTCGTTGAATTCCAACTCAAAGTTTCCGCTCAGGTAGAGCTCATAGGAAACAGTGTTGTCATCAGTTTCCTTAATTGCCCTAATAATGGTACTTTCCGGAAAATATTGGTCAACATAGGCAAGCAGTTGGGTGGGGATTTCGCCTGGGGCCAGCACCACTTCGGTTTCATCGTCATCATCATTGTCATCATCTACGCGAATGAAGGTGCCGTCGAGGGTGAACTCCAGTTCCAGGCCGTTGTCCAATTCTACTTCTTGATAGCCTTCCTCCAGCTCCCAGTCGGTAACAAAGTTGTCGGGGTAGTGCTGGGCCACATAATCCAGAATAGCCTGTGGAATTACGGAAGGCGGCAATTGCGAATCGTCATCAATATCGGTAATTTCATAACTGCCGTTAAACTCCAAATTTAGGTTGTCGCTCATGGCGAGCATATAATAGGTCTCATTGTTTCTGTTTTCCGTTGTTGCACGGGTAAGGGTGTGGGTAGGGAAATTGTCAGAAACATAGGTCCTGATTTCCGCGGGCAGTTGTGCCTCGGTCAATTCGCCTTGATTGTTGTTGTCATCGTCGCTGCAGGCAACGAAACTTAGGGATAGCGCGGTTAACGCCAAAATTAGCTTTTTCATAAGTTTAGATTTTAAGGTTTGTCTTTTTTATAACGTACACGGCGGGTGGTTATTTTTCCAATTGGGTACTTACCACGCTGCCATTGGCACTGAACGTGAGATGCTTTTCTTCGTTGCCTTTTTCAATTTCCACCAAAAAAGTTTCGTTTCCGTCTTGCACGATCTTATCGGCATCGTCAATGCGGAAATCGGGATATTGAGATGAAATGGCTTGTTTTACCGCCTTTGGCAAGTCGCTTTCGGAAATTTCCGTTTCGTATTTCAGCATATTTCCCGTAGCGTCAAACCAGGCTTCGTAATCGGTAAAGAAACCTATTTCAAAATCTACATTATAATGGTCACCTTTTTTCTCCCACTCCACATCACTGGCTTTGGGAAATTGTTGCTTAAAGGTATTGAGCACTACCGAAGGTACCTGACTTTCAGGAATATCCTGCGCAAAAAGGGCGGTGCCCATAAATAGGGCGGCAATAAATGATAGGGTTTTCATAGTTGTATTTTTTTAAGTTATACCCCAAATATATTGGCCAAATCTGGAAGAAAATTGGAATTTAGACCGATTTAGTATTTTTTGTGAAACCAATAACAAAACAATGGCGTTGCTTAACAAAACGGTAGGAAATCTGGAAGCCGTACATATCGCAAATAGCTTTGCACACGGAAAGGCCCAGGCCGGTACTCTGGGTATTGGAAGGATCTTTTTGAAAGCGCTGAAAGATGGTATCGGCATTTAGCGGTGTGGCACTGCCCGTATTGCAGATGGAAAATTCGGTTTTGGAAAAATGAAGTATTAGCTGTCCGTCCTTCCTATTGTGGAAAAGGGCATTTTTGATCAGGTTGCCCATCAGCACCTGCGCCAGGGCAGGGTCTATTTCCACTACGGGTTTATCTACACTTTCGGTTTTTACGGTGATTTGCTTATAGTCGATATATTCTTCAAAGGGAGCGAGGTTTTCTTTGGCCAATTCTTCCAGGTTTATTTTTTTGGCATTTACAAATTGCTTATTTTCAATTTTGGCCAAAAGCAGCAGCCCGCGGTTTAACTGTGCCATTCGCTCAACCATTTTTATGATCTCGGCCAGGGCTTGGGCATCGGCCTGGGTCAGGTTTTTCGATTCCAATAGCAGTTCCAGCTTGTTG
>CAYSLM010000014.1:0-30618 GCA_964431895.1 uncultured Aequorivita sp. | reverse complement strand
CAAAACCGATAACTTTAGCTGGTCGCTAAACGCCAACTTTACCAAAAATAAAAGTGAGGTTATTGCCTTGCCTGAAGGTACCGAGGTTATCCAGTTGGGCCGTTTCCAAGGTGGTGTAAGTATTAATGCCGCCCTTGGTGAGCCTTACGGCGTAATCTATGGAACCGATTATGTTTACCTAAACGGTGAGAAGGTTGTAAACCCTGAAACCGGGAAATATCTAAAAACCCCGACCTCAAACAATATCTTGGGTGATACTAACCCAGACTGGTTGGCAGGTATTACCAATACCCTTACCTACAAGTCGCTTTCATTTAGCTTCTTGATTGATATCCAGAAAGGTGGTAGCCTTTTCTCACTAGACCAATACTATGGTGAGGCAACCGGTCTTTATCCAAACTCTGCCTTTATCAACGATCTAGGAAATCCAGTAAGGAACTCAATTGAAGACGGTGGTGGTTTCATAAACCCAGGTGTAAATCCTGATGGTTCACCCAATACTACCCGTGTGGACGCAGAAAATTTCGGGGCTTTTGGTTATGCCGCGCTACCAAACTCTGCCTTTGTGTATGACGCCAGTTACGTAAAACTACGTCAAGTGTCATTGACCTACACCTTGCCTTCACGATTCTTGGACAACACCTTTATGACTGGGCTTCAGTTTAGCGTAACAGGTTCCAACCTTTGGATCATAGACAAAAATGTGCCTTACGCAGATCCTGAAGCTGGACTAAGCTCCGGTAACCTTCAGGGATATATCACAGGTTCATTGCCAACTACCCAAGATTACGGGTTTAACATTAAAGCACAATTTTAATAAATAGAAAAATGAAGAAACTGATAATTATATTAACAGCGGCAGTATTTGCCGTCTCGTGTTCAGATCACTTGGAGGACCTGAACGATGATACCAAGAACCCTACCTCGGTAAGTGGTGAGAGTTTGTTTGCCTCTGCCCAAAAGCAGCTTGCAGACCAAATTACCACGCCAAACGTTAACTTCAACAACCTTAGGTTGTGGGTGCAGCACTGGCAGGAAACCACTTACCCCGATGAAAGTAGATACGATCAAGTAACCCGCTCCATTCCAGACAGGCACTGGAGAGCTATGTATCGTGATGTATTGCGTGACTTGTTGGAAGCCAAACGAATTATCGAGGCTACCAATAATGACTTGACCAATCCACAGAAACCAAACAAGCTGGCCATTGCAGAGATCCTTATGGTTTACGCTTGGAGCAACCTGGTTGAAACCTATGGAGATATTCCTTATACTGAAGCTTTAGATATCGATAATCTATTGCCCAAGTATGACGATGCCCAAACGGTTTATAAAGACCTGTTGGCCCGGCTAACCACTGCTGTAAATACCTTGAACAGTGGAGAGGGAAGCTATTCCTCAACCGATGATCTGGTATATTATGGTGATGTTGCCAAATGGAAAAAGTTTGGAAATACCCTGAAGCTTAGAATGGCCATGAACTTGGCCGATGCTGATGCCGGATTGTCGAAATCTGCTGCAGAGGAAGCGGTTTCCTCTGGAGTATTTACCAGCAATGCCGACACTGGCGCTTACCATTACTCTGTAGCTGCCCCCAACAACAACCCTGTTAACGATAACTTGGTGTTGAGTGGCCGTAATGACTACGTTGCCGGGAAAACCTTGGTTGATGCTATGAACAGTTTGGATGACCCACGTAGGGAAGCTTATTTTACCTTGAAGGACGGTGAGTACATCGGCGGTGAAATAGGTGCCCAAACCGTTTATTCAGATTACAGCCACGTGGCCGATCCTATTAAGGAGGGCGACAGACCAGGGGTGCTTCTATCATACGTTGAGGCCGAATTCCTTATGGCCGAAGGCGCAGCCCGTGGTTACAATATGGGCGGCGATGCCGAAAGCCATTATGTAGCCGGTATCACTGCTTCCTTTGATTTCTGGGGTGTAGGCGGCCTAGCCGACTACCTTGCCCAGCCAGAGGTTGACTATACAACTGCCCTTGCAGCCAGTGATTCTAGCCCAAAATGGAAAAAGGTTATTGGTACTCAAGCCTGGATAGCTTACTACAACAGAACCTTTGCTCCATACTTGTCAGTACGCCGTTTGGATTACCCAATTTTGGTTGAGCCAATAGAAGCGGAATCTGGATTCCCTGTGCGTTACACTTATCCTGTAACGGAACAAAACCTTAATAAAACAAATTATGAGCAAGCTGCCAGTGCTATTGGCGGTGACCTTCCAGAAACTAGATTGTTCTGGGACAAGTTCTATACCTTTGATTTCTAATTAGGAAATCCCATCATTTTTTTTGAAGAAATCCCCGGTATGCGCCGGGGATTTTTTTATTTCTGGAGAAGGGAATATTCCTCGGCCTGAAGCGTTTAAATACATATCCATTTCTATGCCTATATATTACCTTACCGAAACCTTTGCCCCTTGGCTAGCGCCCTATGCCTACGGAATTGTGCTTTTGGGCTTTGCATTTTTTCTCCTTCGGGTGTTTGAAAATTGGTATGCCGCCAGGTACAATCGGCCGCTTTTCAGAAATTATTTGATCTATAGGAAATTGTCTTCTTCCCAGGAAGCCATCCTCCATCAAGATTTTTCTTTTTATATAAATCTCTCTTCCAAACACCAAAAACAGTTTCGGCATCGGGTGGCCTCTTTTCTCTCAAAAAAGAATTTTATGGGCCGGGATGGGCTGGTAGTTACGCCAAGAATGGAGTTGCTGGTGGCGGCAATGGCCTGTTGGGTTACCTTCGGCCGAAAAAATTATGACTATGGTCTTATTGAAAAAATCGTGTTATTCCCCAATAACTTTACAAGTGCTTTTGGCTCCCAGTCAAAGCATTGGGAATTGAATCCCCGAGAAAGGATTGCGGCTTTTTCCTGGCCCGATTTTGAAATGAGTCTCTCGTTACAGAGCCCTACCAGCGCTGTGGCCCTTCATGCCTTTATCCGTGCCCTGCATCTGGAGAGCCAAAAGAGTAGGGATCTGGATTCTATTCGGTTTGCTAAACAGTTCCATAACATCTTGCGATTATTGGCTCAAAATGGATTGAAAGATAAATTAAATGCTTCCCCATATTTCCAGCATCATCCCTTTTCCGACCAATATGGGTTTATGGCTGTACTTGGTGCGTATTTCTTTGAAAAACCTTCGGAGCTTAAGGAAAACTTTCCGCAACTGTATGGCTGCGTCAAGAAAATGTTCAATTTCGATTTTCTTCATTATTGAGCTGCGCGGCAATATCGGCAACTATCATTTTGGCGTGGATGCGGGAGTTTTCTATAAACCATTTGTGGGTCTCCATTCCGCCGCAAATTACCCCCGCCAGATAAAGGCCCTCAACATTGGTTTCCATGGTTTGCTGGTTATACTCGGGCAGCTTTAGGGCATCTGTTGATAGCCGCACGCCCATTTGCTCCAAAAATGAGAAGTTGGGCATATAGCCGGTAAGGGCGAGCACAAAATCATTTTCTACTTCCACGGTTCCGTTTGGGGATTTGATCTGCACATGGGTTGGAGTGATCTTTTCGATTTCCGAATTAAAGTAGGCCGTAATGCTACCCTCCTTAATTCGGTTCTCGATATCAGGTTTTACCCAGTATTTTACCCTTTCGCCAATTTCTGGCCCGCGTACTACCATAGTAACCTCTCCACCCTTGCGCCAAATTTCCAGGGCCGCATCTACTGCCGAATTGCTCGCACCAACTACCAGGACCTTTTGCATCACAAAGGGATGGGCTTCCTTGTAATAATGCAAAACCTTGGGCAATTCCTCACCCGGCACTCCCATAAGGTTTGGAATATCGTAAAACCCCGTGCTTACTATTACGTTTCTTGCGGAATAGCTTCTTTTTTGGGAAACAACCTGGAAATGATTCCCGTCTTTTTCCACAGATTTGATTTCCTCATAAAGATTTATATGTAAATGGTTGGAAGTGGCCACCCGTCTATAATATTCAAGAGCCTCGTTTCTATTGGGCTTTGCGCCGTGGCTTATAAATGGTATGCCGTCAATCTCCAGTTTTTCCGAAGTTGAAAAAAATGTCATGTTGAGCGGATAGTTGTATATGGAATTGGTAAGCGTGCCTTTTTCAACCACTAAATAATCGAGGCCTTTTTTCTGGCACTCCAGGGCGCAGGCAATGCCAATGGGGCCTGCACCGATGATCAATACGTCTTTCGGTGAATTTTGAACTGACATGGTGGCGTGTTTATTGATTTGAATTCTTTAAGTGTGCGATGGTCCGGGAAGGGTCGCCGGCTCCAAACACAAAGCTTCCGGCAACCAGTACATCGGCTCCGGCGTCAACCAATTGTCGTGCATTTTTATCGGTTACGCCGCCATCAATCTCGATCTTGGTGGCGGCGCCACGGCTTTCGATAAGCTGCCGCAGTTGCCTAACTTTTTTGTAGGTGTTTTCAATAAAGCTTTGCCCCCCAAATCCGGGATTTACGCTCATCATGCATACCAAGTCTATGTCGTTTATGGTGTCTTCCAAAAGGGTGACGTTGGTGTGGGGATTTACGGCAACTCCTGCCGTCATTCCTTCGTCCTTAATGGCCTGAAGAGTACGGTGCAGGTGCGTACAAGCTTCATAATGCACGGTGAGGTTGTGGGTGCCCAAGGCGGCAAAGTCTTTGATGTAGCGGTCGGGCTCCACAATCATTAAATGCACATCTAAAGGCTTTTTGGCGTATTTGCCGATGCTTTTTATCACTGGCATTCCGAAGGAAATATTGGGTACGAAAACCCCGTCCATAACATCCAGATGAAGCCAATCTGCCTGGCTCTGGTTTACCATTTCTATGTCTTTTTGCAGGTTGGCAAAATCGGCTGCCAATATTGAAGGGGCTATCAAGGGAGTGCTCATGTTTAGATCATAAAAGGTTGCAGCAGGTTTTGGACATTCTCTGGATATTTTCGGCCTTTTCCGTTTAAGGAAAGATAGCCGTTCAGGTTTTGCAAGTCTGTCTTGCTTTTGAGAATGCTAAAACCGGCTTTGTATTCGGCAAAGATACGTTCTTCAATGCGCTGTTCCAAAACGGTAAGTATATTGCGATGGCGCGTGTCATTGCGAATGTTCTTAAAAAGCCGCTTTAGCACGCTGCTATCGCCCTCCAATACTTGTAGAAAAATGCCCTGATTAAACAAAAGAATGCCACTAATTTGATTTTTTGAATTGAAATCCAGAATAAATTGAAAAAGTGAATCTAATTCCCTCTCGGTCAATTGACGGGCCTGCTTGCTTATATAACAGATAGTATGATTCATGGTAATGGTAAAGATAGAAAAACCTCCGGTATGTGCCGGAGGTTTTGTTGGGTTTCGGGTGTAAGGGTGGCTAATTACTAATTCTTCATAAAAAACAGCAAATCGGCTACCTTTTTTTGTAGAAACAAAGATCTACAAGGGTTAGCCTAGATAGCTCATTAAAATCTTGCTGCGCGAAGTATGTTTTAAGCGTCTTATGGCCTTTTCTTTTATTTGCCGCACCCGTTCGCGGGTAAGGTCAAAGGTTTCGCCTATTTCCTCAAGGGTCATGGGGTGTTGGTCGCCCAAGCCAAAATAAAGCCTGATAACGTCGGCCTCACGAGGGGTCAAGGTTTCCAGCGCCCGCTCGATCTCGGTTTTTAAGGACTCGTGCAAAAGTGTACGGTCTGGATTTGGGCTTTCCCCACTTCGCAACACATCGTACAGGTTGCTATCTTCACCTTCCACCAAGGGCGCATCCATAGACACGTGGCGGCCGGAGTTTTTCATAGACTCCTTGACGTCGTTGATGGTCATGTCCAGCTCCTTGGCAATTTCCTCGGCCGAAGGGGGGCGCTCATTGGCTTGCTCGAGATAGGCGTACATCTTGTTGATCTTGTTTATGCTGCCAATTTTGTTCAGCGGAAGCCGTACGATACGCGATTGCTCGGCCAGGGCCTGAAGGATGGATTGGCGGATCCACCAAACGGCGTATGAAATAAATTTGAAACCACGGGTCTCGTCAAAGCGTTGGGCGGCTTTAATTAGCCCCAAGTTGCCTTCATTGATAAGGTCTGGCAGCGTAAGCCCCTGGTTTTGGTACTGCTTTGCCACCGAAACGACAAAACGGAGGTTGGCCTTGGTCAGTTTTTCCAAAGCGCGCTGGTCGCCCGCTTTTATGCGCTGTGCCAGTTCTACTTCCTCGTCTGCGGTGATTAGATCAACTTTCCCTATTTCCTGAAGGTACTTGTCCAATGAAGCGGTTTCCCTGTTGGTAACCTGCTTGGTGATTTTGAGTTGTCTCATTTAAGGTCTGTCCTGTAGATTAAGGTTTAAAACTTGTGTAGTAGGTTATACGTAGGAACTGAACAAAAGGTTACAAAAGTTTTGGTTTTTTCTGCCTTAAAATATATCCAAATGCTCTAGAACCTAGTATCTGTCTTGCTTACGGGGGACTAAAAAATATTTCATTTCCGTGTTTTTGGGGCTGGACCGTCAATTTTTATGTTTTCGGAAACGGATATTGCGCAAAAAAAAAATACCACCAAAATCGAAAAGAATTTCCTTGGCGGCACTTTTTTTTAAACTCAAAAAATAAGTTTATGAGATTTTTATTTGTTTCGGCGGTTGTTTTTTGGCCTCCTCTTTTTTTGGCAGGCTAAGCCGTAACACTCCATCTTCATATTTGGCCTCAATTTTCTCTCCTTCCACCGTATCGGGAAGGTTAAAACTTCGGGTAAAGGAGGTATAATTAAATTCCCGCCTACTTATTTTCTTACCTTCTTTTTCCTCTTTTTCTTCCTTGTGTTCTCCCGAAATGGTCAAGAGGTTGTTTTCGAGGTTGATGTTAAAATCTTCTTTTTTCAGTCCAGGTGCAGCCACCTCAACTTCAAAATTATCGTCATCTTCCGAAATGTTTACGGCCGGAAGGTTGGCACCCCGCAGGTTTCCATTATATACATCCCTTGAAAAGAAATCGTCAAAAAAATTGGAAAAAGAGGGGAAGTTTTCATCTTGGTTTTTCCATCTTATCAATGACATAGCTAATAATTTTTTTGGTTAAACTTGATTCCTTACTGAACATAAAGTTAGCGAACATTTACTGCTTTGTCAAGTGTTAAAAGACTAAATAGCAATACTTTAACGATGATTTAAAAAGGGTTTAAGAAATAAAAAAAGGCCCCTGTTGCAGGAGGCCTTTTTTGTGTGGATTTTAAAGAATTTTAGTCTCTTCTGTTATCCCTATTTCGGTTGTCGCGGTTTCTGTTGTCGCGGTTGCCGCCCCTATTGCCTTGGTGGGGTTTGCGATCGTTGAAACCTTCCGGTTTTGGAAGAAGGGCTTTTCGGGAAACGCGTTCTTTCCTGGTGCGTGGATCAATGCCCATATACTTCACCTCAAATACGTCACCCATATTTACCACATCGCTCACGTTTTCGGTACGTTCCCAAGCAAGTTCGGAAACATGTAGCAGGATCTCGTTGCCCGGAGCGTCCATATATTCTACCACGGCCCCAAAATCGAGCATCTTGATTACCTTTACCTCGTAAACTTCACCTACTTCGGGTTTAAATACCAATGATTCTACGGCCTTAAGTACTTCATCAATGCCATTTTGGTCTGTTCCCAAAATTTCGATGATGCCCTTACCGTCTTCCTCATTTACCACAATGGTAGTATTGGTACGCTTTTGAAGTTCCTGGATGATTTTTCCTCCAGGGCCTATAAATGCCCCAATAAGATCTTCCGGAATAGTGGTGTACACGATTTTTGGTGCGTGCGCTTTCACATCTTCGTTTGGCTGGGCTATGGTGTCTGTCAGCTTCTCAAGGATGTGAAGTCTTCCATCTGCTGCTTGTTTTAGTGCTTTTACCAAGATTTCATATGAAAGCCCCTTTACCTTAATGTCCATTTGGCAGGCGGTAATGCCATCTGCCGTTCCGGTCACCTTAAAGTCCATATCGCCCAAGTGGTCTTCATCTCCCAAAATGTCTGAAAGTACGGCATACTTTCCGCTTTCGCCGTCTGAGATTAGTCCCATCGCGATTCCGGAAACGGGTTTCTTCAATTGTACACCTGCGTCCATCAAGGCCATGGTGCCGGCACATACGGTGGCCATGGATGAGGAGCCGTTGCTTTCAAGTACCTCAGAAACCACTCGTACGGTATAGGGGCACTCATCGGGAATCATTCCTTTCAGGGCGCGTTGTGCCAAGTTTCCGTGGCCCACTTCCCTTCTGGAGGTTCCGCGAATGGGGCGTGCCTCGCCCGTAGAAAAGGGAGGAAAGTTGTAGTGTAAATAAAAGGTTTCCTCACCCTCAAATGATGGCATATCAATGATATTGGCCTCACGGGAGGTTCCCAAGGTCACCGTTGCCAAGGCTTGGGTTTCGCCACGCGTAAAAATAGCTGAGCCGTGGGTTGATGGCAGATAGTCTACCTCGCACCATATAGGTCGGATTTCGTTGGTTTTTCTACCGTCAAGGCGCAACCCCTCGTTTAGGGTAAGGTCACGCACGGCTGCCTTCTCGGCCCGGTTGAAGTATTTTGAGATTAGGTCGCCTACATCTTCGAGCTCTTCTTCAGAAAAAGTGGCTTTGATCTCCTCCTTAATCTGTGCGAAGGCATCGGTTCTTTCGTGTTTTGACGAGCCTGCTTTGGCTACGGCATATACCTTGTCATAAGCCATTTCGCGAACTTTCTTTTCCAAATCCTCGTCCTCACGCTCGCCGTCGTATTCACGAACGGGTTTCTTGCCCACGGCCTCGGCCAGGCGTAGCTGTGCCTGACATTGGTTCTTAATATGTTCGTGGGCAAACTGGATGGCCTCGACCATTTCCTCTTCAGAGATTTCTTTCATTTCGCCCTCAACCATCATCACGGAATCCATAGAGGCTCCCACGATCATGTCAATATCAGAGTCGGCCAATTGGCTTCTGGATGGGTTGATGATAAACTCACCATTTACCCTTCCAACGCGGGCTTCAGAAATAGCGCATTCAAAAGGGATATCAGACAGCTGGATGGCAGCCGAAGCGCCCAGCCCGGCCATGGCATCGGGCATCACGTCTTCATCGTGGCTCATCAGCTGAATCATTACCTGGGTTTCTGCGTGATAATCTTTAGGAAACAGCGGGCGCAACACGCGGTCTGCCAGGCGCATGGTAAGCACTTCACCGTCGCTGGGGCGCGCTTCCCTCTTAAAGAAACCGCCGGGATATCGGCCCGAAGCGGCAAATTTTTCGCGGTAATCTACCGTCAACGGCATAAAATCTACATCGCTTTGATGGTAGTTTGAAACTACGGTACAGAGCATCATGCACTTGCCAGACTGCACCACGACCGAACCGTGGGCCTGTTTGGCCAATTTTCCTGTTTCGATGGTAATTTGCCTACCATCGCCGAGGTCTATTACCTCTTTAAATACTTTTGGTATCATGTGTTTTTCATTTTCGCGCATAGAGCTATGCGCAGTTAAATTTTGGTCAAGAACCTGGTTTTCAGGTTCAGGTGTGTTGTGTTGTGTGGTTGACCAATGAAAAACCTATGGGTAGCTTTTCTGTGTTCTTCCCAGGGGAAGAAATGTAAAAAAGGGCTCGCACAGAGCCCTTGAAAAAATATTATTTACGTAATCCTAATTCTTTTACGATTGCACGGTAGCGCAGGATGTCCTTCTTCATAAGGTAATCTAATAATGCTCTTCGTTTTCCAACCAATTTTACCAGGGAACGCTCGGTATTGAAATCCTTCTGGTTCTTGTTCAGGTGCTTTGATAAATGTTCGATACGGTACGTAAACAAGGCGATCTGTCCTTCTGCCGAACCGGTATCAGACTTTGATTTGCCGTGCTTTTCAAAAATTTTTTCCTTTACTTCTTGTGATAGATACATGCCAATATTGTTAAAATGATTTTTATGTACTGATTACCTTTCTGATAATCAAGGTGGCAAAATTACAAAAAGGAAATGAAATAGAGGCCGAAGAAAATAAAATTAATCGCAATTATATTAATTTGTTCAATTCCAACGTTATACCTACACTAATCCTTAAACCCCAATGTATGAAAATCAGGTTTTTTAGAATCAATTTTGTTCTCTTTGCCCTTGCCGGGCTGCTGTTTGTGGGCTGTTCTGATGACAACGACCCACCGGTGCAGGAGGTTGATTTCTCCTCAGACAATTCCATGCGTGCGGCTCGGGCCGATAATGTAGCCGAAGGTTCCTTCAATATTATCGATAGGGCTTTTGTGGAAAACGAAACCCAGCCCAAAGGACTGGAACAGACATCGCTCTTTCCAGATTGTACCACTATCACCGTAGGCACCCAGGGCAATAGAATTACCATTTTGCTCGATTTTGGCCAGTCGTGTACCTTGAACAATGGCAATATAGTCTCAGGAAGCATTTTTCTGGAATATGGGCCTTTGGTCGCGGGAACCTACACTGTGGATTACACCTTTCAAAATTTTGTGTTCAACGGAAATGGCGTAGGCGGTGGCGGAAGTATTCTTTATCAGATTGCCAACCAAAATGGCAATCCGCAATCTACCGTTACCGAGGCTATTACTATCAGCTTCCCAAATACGACGGTCACTGGTACGCGGAACGGCACGCGGATTTCGGAATGGGTAGAAGGCGTTGGTTCAGGCTCCTGGATGGACAATGTGTATCACGTAACCGGAAACTGGCAAACCGAATTTACCAATGGCTTTGCCCGAAGTGGCGAAGTGACCCAGCCCTTGGTTTATAAAACGGCCTGTCCCTATGTGGTAGCCGGTACCCTCGAGGTAACACAGGATGGGTTCACGGCAGCCATTGATTTTGGCGGAGGCGAGTGTGACAACCAGGCCGTGTTTATCTACAACGGACAGGAGTATCCCTTTATAATGAATTAGCCATTCCTTATAATACAAAAAAAGCTGCTCGGGGGGAGCAGCTTTTTTTTTATGCGGTTTTTTCGCGCAGGGGTTGGTTCAAAACCAAATCTAAATAGAGGTTAATCTTGCGTTTCAAATCGCGGCGGTGGGTAATAAAATCCAGAAAACCGTGCTCCAGTACAAATTCTGCGGTCTGGAACCCTTCGGGAAGTTCCTTGCCCGTGGTGTCGCGTACTACGCGTGGGCCGGCAAAACCTATTAAGGCACCGGGTTCACTAATGTTGATGTCTCCAAGCATGGCAAAAGAAGCCGTTGTTCCGCCCGTGGTAGGGTCGGTGCAAAGGGAGATATAGGGTATTCCGGCCTCGCTCAGTTGAGCTAACTTCACACTGGTCTTGGCAAGTTGCATCAGCGAGAGGGCGGCCTCCATCATACGGGCACCGCCACTTTTGGAAATAATCAAAAGCGGAATTTTCTTTTTTAATGAATAATCTGCCGCACGCACAATTTTCTCGCCCACAACGCTGCCCATCGAGCCGCCAATAAAGCTGAAATCCATACAGGCCACAACCAGATCCTGGCCCATGGATTTTCCCACGGCACAACGGATGGCGTCTTTTAAACCGGTTTTTTCCTGGGCTTCCTTTAGGCGGTCGGTATATTTCTTCTTGTCCTCAAATTTCAAAGTGTCTTGTGAGCTGAGGTTTTTATCGAGCTCCTTAAACTTGTTGTCGTCAAAAAGGATCTCGAAATATTCCTTGCTGCCTATGCGCACATGGTAGCCGTCTTCCGGGCTCACATAAAAGTTCTTCTCCAGTTCTTCACTGTCAACGATCTTGCCGGTGGGCGATTTGTACCACAGCCCTTTGGGGACGTCCTTTTTCTCTTCGGTCGGGGTCTGTATTCCCTTTTTTGTTCTCTTAAACCAAGGCATATTTTTTTATGAATTTAGAATTAGGAGTTTTGGGCTTGTAAAGTTAAACACATTGGCCAAAAATCCTAAACCGTAAAAATAGAATTTTTATATTCCCATTACCAAAGTAATACGTGTGCAATCAATTAACATATTTTGAGAAAAGCACGCTTCGGGAGGGGGAGTGGCTTAATTATTTGTTGTTTTTTATAAATTCAGAAATTAATTCTGAATTATTACAGTGTGTTTACATTGTTCAGGTCCTTAAAGGCCTGCTCGAGCCTTTTTCGAAAAGTTATTTCGCCTTCGCGGAGCCATTTTCTGGGATCGTAATATTTTTTGTTCGGAAGGTCATCGCCCTCGGGATTTCCTATCTGCGTTTTTAGGTAATCTAATTTTTCTACCATATAATCACGCACGCCTTCGGTAAAGGCAAATTGAAGGTCGGTGTCAATATTCATCTTTATCACGCCATAACCTATCGCTTCCCTGATTTCTTCCAGGGAAGAACCGCTTCCGCCGTGGAAAACGAAATCGACCGGGTTGGGGCCGGTATTGAATTTTTTCTGAACGTACTCCTGTGAGTTTTTCAGGATAATGGGCGTGAGCTTCACGTTCCCGGGTTTGTAAACGCCGTGCACGTTGCCAAAAGCGGCAGCGATGGTAAACTGGTCGCTTATTTTGGAAAGCTCCTCATAGGCGTAGGCAACCTCTTCGGGCTGGGTATAAAGTTTTGATGAGTCGACGCCGGTATTGTCAACGCCGTCCTCTTCGCCACCGGTAATGCCTAGTTCAATTTCAAGGGTCATCTCCATCTTGGCCATCCGCTTCAGGTAGCCTTTGCAGATTTCAATGTTCTCTTCTATGGGTTCTTCGGAAAGATCGATCATGTGCGAACTGTAGAGCGGCTTGCCTTTTTCCTTATAAAAAGCTTCGCCCGCATCAAGCAGCCCATCTATCCACGGCAATAATTTTTTGGCACAGTGGTCTGTGTGCACTATTACCGTGGCCCCATATACCTTAGCCAGATCATGGATGTGCTTGGCACCGGCCACTCCGCCTGCCACGGCAGCCTTTTGGCCGTCATTGGAAAGGCCCTTGCCGGCATTGAAGTGCGCCCCGCCATTTGAGAACTGGATGATCACCGGGGCGTTGAGTGCGGCGGAAGTCTCCAATACGGTGTTGATGCTATTAGACCCCACTACGTTTACCGCAGGCATGGCAAAGCCTTTTGATTTGGCGTATTGATGTATCTTTTGAACTTCTTTTCCGGTGGCTACGCCGGGTTTTATTCCGTGGCTCATGGCATATAAGGTTTAGCAAGCAAAAATAACAAAATAATATGGTTTAGAAAGGATAGTTGATGCCGATATTGTACACCGCTTTGGTGAAACTGTAATCGGTAAACCAACGCTCACCTATTGGTTTTCCCGGGTTGTGGGTCTTGAAGCCAATGTCAAATCGGAGGACGAAGAACCCGAAATCATACCGAAGGCCAAAACCAGTGGCCAGAGCTATTTCCTTTAAGTCCTCAATGCCTTCAAATCTAAAGGCAGGCTGGGTAATATCATCCATAACGTTCCAAATATTGCCGGCATCGGCAAATAGCGCACCCTTAAAATCGCCGAGGATGGTAAATCGATATTCGGCGTTAAACGCGAGTTTAAAGTTGGCATCGTTAAAGTCGAGTACACTGCCGCTACTTCCGGGACCCAGGTCATAGGCACGCCACCCGCGGTTGTCATTGGTGCCACCGGCAAAATAACTACGGGTAAAGGGAATACTGTTGCTATTGCCATAGGGAATGGCAATCCCGCCAAAAGCACGTACCGCCACGACATTTTTGCTGTCTATCTCCCAGTGTTTTATATATTCCGCTTCTACCTTGGCATATTGGGAGAAGGCCACGCCCAGCAACTCGTAATTGCCTTTTTCGTTTTTCGGGCTATTGGCCAGGCTTGAAATACCCGAAAGCAGATTGCCCGCCGATTCCAACTTTACCCGTATCCTCGAAAAATTGTTGTCATTTAGGTTTTCACGCGTGTCGCGGGTAAGGGTAATGTTGGTGGCAAAGATCAAGTTGTTTTCCGTAAGCCGGAATTGCCTTTCGCGTATACTGAGCACTTCTTGTTTTATTTCGGGCGAAGCGGCTATTCCGTCATCCAAAACATCGCTTATGAATGCATTGGTCTCATCGGGAATCTCCAGCACCGGATTGGGCGACGGATTGTTGAATTCATAATTTAACGATCGGGCAATCTCATTCAAACGGGCATAGGAGCTTTTGTACACATTGAAATAATTTTGCGTGTTGAGGTTGCGCACAAACTGAAGGTTCATTAAATCCAGTTGGTAGGTAAGTATTTTTGAAGGCTTCCATCTATAGTTCAAAATGGCGTTGGAAGCCTGGCGGTCAAGCCCAATATTGTTCTGAGCGCTAAGCCCAAAGCTCAGGCTGGTGGTGGGCGACATATATTTGGGGATCAGCTTTTCGGTATTGAGCGGAAAGAGGATGCGCGGAAAGGTGAGTTTGGCATCGCCGCCAAATTCGGAGATGTTGAAAAACTTGCTTTCCCGATCGGCCGCATCCTTGGAGGAGCCCAGGCTTCCCCGGCCCGAAATTTCAAATATCTCGGCCCCGCGGAAAATATTCCGAAAAATCATATTGCCACTGAAACTGATGCCGAACTGTTGTATGGTAGAGGTAAAGGCATCAAAATCTACCCCAAGGGTAAAGCGGTCGCGCGGGCTTAGCAATATGGTGGCATCCAGCAACTGGCCGGTGGTATCTGTGGCCACTTCGGAATAGTTGATATTGGGATATTTAAAAATCCTCAGGTCGCTTATCTGGTTGTAGGTGAGGGTTCGGTCTATGTCTTTATAGATTTTGCCGGGCGAAATGGCCACGGCACGCGTAATGGCCTTGGGCCTAAACCGCATCTTGCCATAGCTGAAAAGCTTATAGCCTTTGTAGCTTAGCGAATCGGTAAAATTTTTGTTCCTGTTTTCGTAGGTATAGTCGGTAACGATGCGCACCTCATTGATGGTGTGTACTTGAAAGGGAACGGTATAGGTGCTATCTTCAGTAGTCACTTTCCGGTCGGGTATGATGTAGGTAATATTGGCCTTATGGTCAGTGTTTACCGTATCGGCCTCAAAGCCTACGTATTCTTGGTCAAAATGGTAGAGGCCCGAATTTCTAAAAAGAATGGTGAGCCTGTCGCGCTCGTTTACAAAATCGGTAGCGGCATACTGCTTGCCGGGTTTGATAAAGGAGTTTTTTCGGGTGGCATCAAAAAGGGAATCGACCACGGGCGAACTTATTTTTTCGATAATAGAATCGCCCACAAAATAGGGCTGGTGCCGCCGTACTTTATAAACCACGGCCGCCCGCTTCTTTTTTTTCTGGCTGGGAACAACTTCGTGGCCCACCTCATCATTAAAATATCCGCGGCTGGCGTACCAGCGTTTCAGCCGGGCTTTAGACTTTTCAATTTTCGAATCGGTGATGATTACCGGGGCATCGCCAGATTTTTGTAGCCATTTGTTGAAGCCCACATAGCTGCTGTCAATCTGGTCTACCTGTTTCTTTGACAGTAGGCCGATGAGCCGCTCCTCCCGTTTGGGTTTTTTATGTAGCCAACGCTGGTAGGTAGAATCGGGCCGGGGATCGGCCAGGTTGTAGATATGCAGCCCCAACGGAAGGCCTATCAGCGGGATGGCCGGGTTGGGCTTTTGGGCCAACTGGCTATAAACCCCAGAATCTTTTGTCTTCACACTGTCAACCAAAATAATGTTTTCGGTAAGCAGGTATTCGCCATCGGGTACACGCTTTACCGCATTGCAGGAAAAAAACAAACTGATTAATACTATAAATAGTGATATTTTTGTGCGGTCGCGCTTCAACGGTGTGGTTTTATTCAGAATCAAAAATACTATATTTTGCTCAGCAAAAACCAAACAAAATTCATTACCAGCCTGCAACGGAAAAAGTACCGCCGGCAAAGCGGTCTTTTTGTGGCCGAAGGGCCTAAGGTAATTGCAGAATTGCTTGACGGAAATCTGGAGCTGCACACCCTTTTTTCAACAGCTGCGGCTGACATCATGGCCCAAAACCATGTTGCGGTTTCCGAAGCCGAACTTAGAAAAATCAGCTTCCTGAAAACCCCAAACACTTCGTTGGCGCTTTTTAAGATTCCTGAACCGAAAGCCGTGGAAGACGCAGGCTTGATCGTGGCATTGGATGCCGTACGCGATCCGGGAAATCTGGGTACCATCATTAGACTATGCGATTGGTTTGGGGTACAACAGTTACTGTGCTCCGAAGATACCGCAGATTGCTTCAACCCAAAAGTGGTGCAGGCTTCCATGGGTTCCCTGGCACGGGTGCAACTGCATTATCTGTCGCTTGCCGAATTTTTCAAACAAACCCAGTTGCCAACCTTTGCCGCTGTTATGGACGGAAACAACGTCTATTCCGAAACCTTGCCCCAGCAGGGCATACTCGTTATGGGGAATGAGGCCAAAGGGATTTCTGAGGAAATTATGCGGCAGATAAAAAACCAAATAAGCATTCCGCGCTTTGGAAAGCTCCAAAAGACAGAAAGCCTGAACGTGGCTACGGCAACGGCCATCCTCCTCAGTGAATTTAAGAGAACTACTGAAAGGTAAAGTTGATAAATATACCGCGTGACGACATTTTCTCTATATTGCCCGTCCACGGACTGTTGGGGTCGTCATCGCGCACCAGCTCATCGTTGAGCGCGAACACCCCGCGAATGGATGGGGTAAACTTAAAGTAGTACAGGTAGAAATCGATGCCAAAACCCAATTCGTAATAATTGGTGCCCTTGGTCATTCGGAACTTGCCCTGCTCGTTGTCCTCGGGGTTGTTTTCATTGCTCGAAAGGTTGAGCGAGGTAGAAACCCCTCCCACAATAAATGGCTTGATATTGTTGAGCCGCTTGGTAGAGACCTTCAGCAGCAGCGGCACATGAATGTAGGTTGATTTTACCTCGCGCAGATAGTCTTTAGGTTCCGTAAAACCGGGAAAGGTAAGATCGCGCTGCGTAAAGTAAAGTCCCGGCTCCAGCCGCAGATTGAAGTAATCATTGATGCGCATATCGCCAATAAGCCCCACATTGAAACCGGTAGAGCGCTGTACCAGAATATCGGTATTGGCATCGTTGTACTGCTGGTTGTAATCAAATTTGAAGTCATAACTGTTGAAGCCTAAAAAATAGCCCCAAGACCAACGCCGTTTGTCAAAGTTTTCGAGGTTTGCCAGCCGTTCCTTGTTAAAAAACCATTGCGAATGGGCCTGGCTTGCAAAAAATAAAGCGAAAAATACGAAAACGAGTTTCTTCATAAATTATTTGGTAGCATTATAAATTGTGGCCACGCCCAGGGTCTGGGGCTTGTGCCGTACTTCCTTAAACCCAATTTTGCGCAAAATATTGTTGAGCTTCTCTCCGTAGGGAAAGGCCGAGGCACTTTCACTGAGATAATTGTAGGCCACCTTGTCTTTTGAAAAAAGCTTGCCCACCAGGGGAAGTATGGTCTTGGCATATAGATGGTACCCTTGCTTAAACGGAAATTTGGTAGGAACCGAAGTTTCCAAAATCACAAATATTCCGCCTTTTTTTAACACCCGTAGGATTTCGGCCAGGCCTTGTTCCAAATTCTCAAAATTCCTTATCCCGAATGATACGGTAATGGCGTCAAAGGTTTCGTCTTCAAAGGGAAGGGCTTCAGAATCGCCCTGCACAAATTCAATTTTTTCTGAAATGGGCTCGCCCGCTATTTTCTTTTGGGCCACAGCGAGCATCCCCGCAGAAAGGTCGAGCCCTACTATCCGCTCTGCCGCGGTGGCTTCGGCAAACTGGATGGCCAGATCGCCCGTGCCCGTGGCAATATCGAGTATGTGCCTTGGCTTTGTTTGGGCCACCATCTTAATGACTTTTTTCCGCCATTTCACATCCGATCCCAGGGAGATCACCCGGTTCAGTCCATCATATTCCTCTGAAATGGTGTCGAACATGTGGGCTACCTGTTCTTTTTTTCCTTCCGAAGAATCTTTATAAGGAGTTATTTTCTTTTCCATACCTTGCGTGCAAAACTACTGCTTTTTAGCGAAATGGAAATTGATTTCCACCTTGAAATCTAACCGGCAAAAAGGATTTTTTTCCGATTGATATTACCCGTAATTCAGAACGTTACATCTTATTTTCACTCGTGGTCCATATATCACTAATAATTGTACTCAAGTGAAAATCACACTGCTGTAGCGGTACCGAAGATGGTTTAATTATATATCTTTGTCGAGATTTTTTAAAGCGAAAATGACCGCGCAATGAAAATTATTATAGCCGGAGCCGGCGAAGTAGGCTTTCACCTCGCAAAACTGTTGTCCTTTGAGTCGCAGAACATAACCCTTGTCGATATAGACCGGGAGGCCTTGGCTCACGCCGATACCCATCTCGATATACGGGTGGTGCGTGGCGATTCTACCTCTCTTGCCGTACTGAAGGATGCCCGGGTAGGCGAGACAGACCTTGTTATTGCCGTTACCTCCAGCGAGACCACAAATATTACGGTGTGCGTGCTCGCAAAACAATTGGGTGCCAAACGGACCATTGCGCGCATTTCTAACACCGAGTTTATCGAACAAAAGGATGAGGTGGGATTTACCAAATTGGGCATTGACGAGCTTATCTCGCCAGAATCATTGGCCTCAGACGAAATTGAACTGTTGCTGAACCAAAGTGCCTTTAACGAAAGCTATGAGTTTGAGAATGGCGCGCTTACCATGATTGGGCTTAGCCTTTCGCGCACCTCTGCCTTTGTGGGAAAGTCTGTCAAAGAGATGGCCAAGGTATATCCCGAACTGCACTTTATTCCCATCGCGCTCCAGCGATTTGGTACGCAATATACCATCATTCCCCGAGGCGATACCCAATTTAAGGAAGGCGACCAGGTGTACTTCACCACCGTTGATCAGGGAGACGAACAGATCTTTAAGCTTTCAGGGAAGAGCAAACAGGAAATAAGAAATGTAATGATATTGGGCGGTAGCAAGATAGGCTATAAAACGGCCAAAGACCTGTGCAAGAACCGCTTTAACGTAAAGCTAATTGAAAGCCGGAAAGACAAGGCCTTTGAAATTGCCGATGATATTCCCGGATGCCTCGTCATAAATGGCGACGGCCGGAATGTGGACCTGCTTCTGGAAGAATCGATCGACGAAATGGACGCTTTCATCTCGGTAACCGGTAACAGTGAGACCAATATTATGTCCTGCTTGGTAGCCAAATCAAAGGGTGTGAAAAAGGCCATTGCCCTGGTAGAAAATATGGATTACTTCCAGCTCTCACATTCCATTGGTATTGATACGCTCATCAATAAAAAACTTTTGGCGGCCAACAACATATTCCGCTATGTGAGAAGGGGTGAGGTAGTGGCCCTGACCAAGCTGAACAATATGAACGCCGAACTGCTGGAGTTTGTCGTGTCACCGCACTCCAAGGTATGCAATAAAAAGATTAAGGAACTTGGGTTTCCGGCATCTGCCATAATTGGGGGAATAGTTCGGGATAAACGCGGCATCATTGCCCTGGGCGATTTTGAAATAAAGGCCGGAGATAGGGTAGTGGTGTGCTGCCTGCCACAGTCTATTGGCAAGGTGGAAAAACTTTTTGTATGAAACGGAAGCGCTATGCCGATTCTAAAATAAAAGTACTTCATAATTTGAAATTTTAAACGGGCCCGATACCCAATGAATTCCCTTACCAAGTTGAACTATAAGATCATTTCCCACCTGATGGGGCTTCTGTTTATGGTAAACGGTGGGTTTATGCTACTGGCTGCCTTGGTGAGTTGGTATTATAATGACGGGGTACTTAGGGAAATGCTTTTTGCCGGAAGTGCGGCCGTGGTACTTGGTGGTTTTACCATGCTATTCACCAAAAACCACAGAAAGGAAATCCAGAAACGCGAAGGGTACATCATTGTTACCTTCGGATGGATATTTATGGCCCTTATCGGGACACTGCCCTATATTTTTACCGGGGCCATTCCCAGTTTTACCAATGCTTTTTTTGAGACCATGAGTGGCTATACCACCACGGGCGCTTCTATTTTAACCGATATTGAAAGCGTGCCGAAGGGTGTGCTGTTTTGGCGAAGCATTACCCACTGGATCGGTGGGATGGGAATCATTGTTTTGGCCATTGCCATCCTTCCGCTTTTAGGGATAGGCGGGATGCAGCTCTTTGCAGCCGAAGCGCCAGGGCCGGGAGGTGATAAACTCCATCCCCGCATTACCGATACCGCCAAAAGGCTGTGGTTGATCTATGTGGGCTATACTCTGGCCGAAACGTTACTTCTAAAATTGGCCGGGATGAACTTCTTTGATGCCGTAAACCACTCTCTTGCTACCCTTAGTACGGGTGGTTTCTCAACAAAGAATGCTAGCCTGGCCTTTTGGAACGATAATCCTTTGGTGCAGTATATAGTCATGGTATTTATGTTTCTGGCGGGAAGCAATTTTGTGCTGAGCTATTTCGCCTTTAAATTAAATTTCAGAAAGGTATTCCAGGACGAGGAGTTTAGGTTATACAGCGCCTTTGTCATTGGGCTTACCATCATCGCCGCCCTGCTTATTTATTTTCAGGCCGATGTTTCCTTTTCATCCATAGCCCATCCACAGGTGTGGGGCCCGTTTGAAAGTGCCGTTCGCCACGGCCTGTTCCAGGTATTGACTATTATCACCACGACGGGTTTCGTAAGTGCAGATTATACACTCTGGACGCCGTTTTTGACCATTTTCTTTTTTGGGATGATGTTCTTGGGCGGCTGTGCCGGTTCCACGGCCGGGGGCATTAAGGTTATGCGCCACTTAATCATGATCAAAAACGGGATACTGGAATTTAAGCGTACCCTGCACCCGCACGCCATTTTGCCGGTACGCTATAACAGTAAGGCAGTGCCGCAGTCTATTGTTTTTAATATTCTTGGTTTTTTTATTCTTTATATGCTTTCCTTCATTGTGGGCACCTTGGTATTTTCGTGGCTTGGCCTCGACTTTAAAACGGCCCTCGGGGGCGCGGCTTCTACCTTGGGCAATGTGGGTCCTGCCTTGGGCGACTTGGGTCCGGTTGACAATTACGCCTATTTGCCCGCCGCCGCCAAGTGGTGGTCCAGCTTTTTAATGCTTATCGGTAGGTTGGAACTTTTTACCATTCTGATCCTCTTGACTCCTTTTTTCTGGCGGAATCGGTAACGATCACTTCACCGTAAACTTAAATTCTTTCCACTAAAAAAAGACCCAAAGCAAATTTGCCTTGGGCCTCATTCTATTATTGAAAAACCAAAAGGTTGCTATTTCACCACGATGCGTTTTACGCGGCCATCTTTTTTATTTCCTACGCGTATTAGGTAAAGCCCATTGGCCACGTAGCCCATATCCAGCTTATAGTGGTAGCCATTGCCATCGTGTTCCAATTTTTTGAACAATAATCTTTGCCCCAGCGTGTTGTAAACGGTAAGGTTTACAGGGCCTGAATAACTTGTTGTTTTCAGGGTAATATCAAATTTATTGTCATCCTGGGTCAGCACGGTCAGTTCGTTTTCCCCGAAAATGTTTTCGCCTATGCCCACGGTACCTATTTGGGCGGAGTAATCTTCGGTTTCGCCAAAATTGGTTTCCTCACAGGCATCGTCTGGCACCGGGCCATTCCAGTTGGACTTGGCGCGCATCAAATGCTGGCCGAGAGCCGCGCCAGTAGGAATAACCAAATCGGTTGTAATGGTGTACGTACCGCTACCCTGTCCGGGGGCAATTTCAATGTTATCCACCACAAGCTCATCGAGGCTAAAGACAAAGTCGTCATTAAAATCAATCCATACCCGTACGTATTGACTGCCGTAGCCGGTGGTAATGGTAAGGTCGTTGGTGGAATCGGGCTCCATTCCGGCCACCAGGTTTGTGAAATCTGCATAACCTTCGCAAGCTGAGGGGTTATTTATATCGGTCACGCTGAAAAGCTGGAAACCATCACCATACGAGCAGTTGCCCACAGGTTGACAGTTTTGCTTGATGATGACTACCGAAGTTGCATCATTTGACGGGTCGCTATCTGAAGGCAAGGAAGTATAGGCGCTCAAATTATAGCTTCCTATCATAGAAAAATCGCCCGTCTGCGCAAAAGTGTAGGCCATGGAGGAATTTCCTACCAGGGGACCGGCTACTGTTTCCGTCACTATATTGCCGTCCAGATTATATGAAACGTCAAAGTTGGATTGGGGCTCGCCGCCAAAATTGTTTATAACTACTTTTATTTGTTCCGAAGCTGTCAAATCAGTTCCTGAAACTGGTGCCGTAATAGCGGAAACGCCAATGTCATTGGGTTCCAAATAAGTCACCGTCTTGGTGCGAGAGTCGTTTGACGGGTCCTGATCCCCTGAGAGGTTTGTGCCTGCCGTGATACTATAAGTTTGCCCCACGGTGCCCATATTGGCTGTGGCGGTAAAGGTATATTGGGCTGTGGCGGCAGAGGCAATGGTACCCGTAAATGTCTCTGAAACTACGGCCCCTCCATCTACCTGGAAGGTGACGGGAAAGTTTGACGCACTGTTTTGCCCATAATTGAATATGGTGATGGTTACGGTTTCGGTATTGGAAAGCGTTCCGGTCTCGGGCGCGTCAATGCTTACAACCCCAACATCGTTGTTGAAGTTTGGGGCAATTTGAAATACGCCCACCACATTCTTGCGGCCGTTGTTCATATATTCATTGTCAAACCAAAACTGTTTGTCATTGGCGGGGTCAATATCAATCTTGCTGTAATCGCCATAACGGTTTGAGGGGATATTGCCATTTCCGGCGGCAATCAGCTCCTCGGCTATGGTCATAGTGTTCAAGGGGTCATTGGCATAACGCCCCGTATAGTATGAGCTTATTCTTTTGGTTGAAGGGTTTGGAGTGGTAGGGCCGGCCATGGCGGTATATCCCATACCAATATTGCCCTGAAGGTCCATCATCATACTGGCGTGCCAGGCGTGCTTCCCATCGGGCGCGGTATAGGTGCCTTCCTGATAGATGGTCCAGGGTTGCCCATCGCCATCTTGGCGTAGCTCAAACCAGCGCACTCCGGCAAGTTCCCCGCTCGAGGCATCTGTATCGACCACAAAATTGAACAGCGCAGAATTGTGCCCGGCAAATTTTCTAAACTGCGCTTGGTTCATTATGGTAGCCTGTAGGGCATCTACGTCTGAACCTCCGGGTTGGGAGAGGTTTGAGAAACTTCCTCCGTCAAAAACCGAAATAAATGGCGTGGTAGTCAATTCCACGGGTGCAGAAATGGTGGAGCTACCGGGACTGGCCCAGTTTACATCAACCGTCCATAATTTTACGTGATCCTGTGATACGCCAGACCAGGCATCATCCTGTAGATAAATAATAGGAAGGCCACCGGGTGCTGGCAGGTTATTGTTGGAAACGTTCAGAGCCTGAGGGCTGTAGAAACCACTGGTTACAATTCCCGGTAGTGGGAACCCAATGATTTGGGCAGTAGGGTCACCAGCCAGCATTTTGTCGCGCTCGAGTGCATAAATCTTATTGGTGGCCGAAGTATTATCGGTCATATAGTACCCATCGCTCCAAACCGAAAGTTTTTGATAATCGTTGATCTGGGGGATGGTATAGACGTACCACCCATCATTTACCGGATCTGGCCCATCAGAAACCGCGATCTGGGCCCCGTTGCCAAGGAAGGTCATCACAAATCTATCGGCAGCATTGTCATAGGAAATGGTAAGGTCGCAACAGCCACCATTAGGGAAAATGGTGGGATTGGGACTGATCTGCCCTGTCAAGGGGTTCCCGCTTTTATCGAAAATGCGAAATCCGGTGTTAAAAACCACCACGGCGTGGTTGGGGCCAACGCCTATGGAGGGGTCGGTGGGCATGGAGTTTGACTGGGCGGCCTCAAAAACCAAGGTGGGTGTACGGCCGCTATAGGTCTGTTCCAATTTGTTGGGATTTCTTACAAAGTAGTCGTCCTCGGCCTGGGGGTCCTTGCCGGGTACAATCAGGTTTTTGGAAGCTCTCGCATCCTGCATTTCCGCCTTTTTTGTCCGGGCCGGTGCCAGATTGGTTTGTGAAGCAATGGAAGGAACGTGCACCATGGAGCCCACGGTACCTACAAAGGTGGCGTTTGTTTTTTCTTGGGAATGGCCGTAAAAGGCTATTGTTAAGACTAATACTAAGAAGAGAAGTTTGTTTTTCATTGGATTAAGGTTATTTATGGAAATTACTTTTCAATGCTAAAATACTAATTTTAGAATAGTAGGGTGTTAATCCCACTTCTTTTTCGAAAGAACTATTTCAAGGCTTCCTCAATTCGTTTGATGGCCTCTTTTATTTCAGCCTCGGAAGCGGCATAGGACAGACGGATGCAATTTGGATCGCCAAAGGCTTCGCCCGTAACGGTGGCTACCTTGGCTTCTTCCAAAAGATAGAGTGAAAAATCGGAAGCGGTATTGATATTTTTTCCCCTTAAGGTTTTTCCGAAGAAATAGGAAATGTCAGGAAAAACATAAAAGGCGCCCTCCGGTTCATTGGTCTTAAACCCTTCAATGCGCGCAAGGAGCTTTAGGATAAGTTTCCGTCTTTCCTTAAAGGCATCTACCATATATTTTATCTTGCTGGGCGGGTTTTCAAGGGCTGCAATGGTGGCGCGCTGTGCAATGCAGTTAGCACCGCTGGTAACCTGCCCTTGCATCTTGTTGCAGGCACGGGCAATCCATTCTGGCCCGCCAATATAACCTATTCGCCAGCCGGTCATGGAATAAGCTTTTGATACGCCGTTTACTACCACGGTACGGTCATACATATCGTCAAATTCAGCCATGGAAGTGTGGCCGCCCCTAAAATTGATATGTTCATAAATTTCATCGCTTACCACAATAATATTGGGATATTTTACAAGGACATCAGCCAGTTTTCTGAGTTCCTTTTTGCTATAGACCGAACCGCTGGGGTTGCAGGGCGAACTGTAGATGATCATTTTGGTCCTGGGGGTAATGGCCGCTTCCAGGGCCTCTGCGGTCACTTTAAAATCGGTTTCAATGCTGGTGGGTATTTCCTTGGGAACGCCCCCCGCAACTTTGCACTGGTCTGCGTAGCTTACCCAATACGGTGCGGGCAGCAATACCTCGTCACCTTCATCCAAAAGTACCATGGTAAGATTGGCTAAAGATTGCTTGGCTCCCGTAGATACTACAATTTGTGAGGGTTGGTACTCAAGGTTGTTGTCTCTTTTAAATTTCTTGATGATGGCATTTTTCAGATCGCCATAGCCATCAACGGGCGTGTAGGAATGGTAATCATCCTTAATGGCCTGAATGGCAGCCTCTTTCACGAAATCGGGAACAGGAAAATCGGGCTCGCCCAGGCTCAGGCCAATTATGTCGATCCCCAGATCCTTTAATTCCCTGGTCTTGGCGGCCATGGCCAAGGTGGCCGAGGTGGCCATTTCATTTACTCGTCTTGAAAGTCTATTGTCCATTATGATTGTGCAGCTATGGAAGGCTTGGTCCCCATTTCCCTTAAATGTCTGAAATGTGCGATTATGGCCTTACGGGTTGTTTTATATTCGTTATAGGGCAGGTTAAATTCGCGGGTGGTGCTCTTTACGATTTCAGATATATTCTTATAATGAATATGGCTTATATGCGGAAAAATATGGTGCTCCACTTGATGGTTGAGCCCACCCGTAAACCAATTTACTATTTTATTGTTGGTCGAAAAATTTACCGTGGTAAACAATTGGTGAATGGCCCAGGTGTTTTTCATGGTTCCGCTTTCATCCGGCAATAGGATATCTGTATCCTCTACCACGTGGGCCAATTGGAATACCACGCTCAAAATAAGCCCGGCCACATAGTGCATAATGAAGAAGCCGAGCAGGATTTTCCACCAGACAATATTAAAGAACAGGATGGGAATGACCAGCCACAAACCCAGGTAGATCATCTTGGTAATGGCCAGAATACTCCACTGTGTGATGGGCTTGGGCATTTTGCCGTAGGAAAGTTTGCGTTTCAAATATCTTTTGGTCTGGAAAAAATCTGTGGTGAGCACCCAATTAAAGGTCAACAGCCCATAGAAAAACAAACTGTACCAATGCTGATAGCGGTGTAGCCTGTGCCATTTGGAGTGCTTTGAGAACCGAAGTATCTTCCCAGCTTCCAGATCCTCATCATGGCCGTGTATATTGGTGTAGGTGTGATGGAGCACATTGTGCTGCACCTGCCAATTATATACATTGCCGGCCAAGATATACATACTGCTGCCCATAATCTTGTTCACCCATTTTTTGGAAGAATAGGAGCCGTGGTTGGCATCGTGCATCACGTTCATGCCCACGCCGGCCATACCCACGCCCATGATTACCGTGAAGAGCAATTGCACCCAGCCCGGCACCTGCAGGGTGAGCAGGAGAAAATAGGGGGTGAGGTATAGGGAGAACATGATCACCGTTTTCAGGTGAAGTTTCCAGTTGCCCGTACGTGCTATATTGTTTTCCTTAAAATAGGCGTTGACGCGTTTATTCAGGGTTCTGAAGAATTTTGTGCTGTCAACTCGGGAGAAATTTAGATTTTTGTATGTCAAAATGAAATAATTGCGTGGAGGTCCAAACCGTAGAAACCGCAAAAATAAGTATCTTTTTGTTGAAATCCTCGTTGGAGGCACCGAATTTTCCCCAAAGATACCATACTTTAACCTCTTAAATAAAATTATGGAGCTGATATTGAAATATTTTCCGCAACTGACAGAAATTCAGAAGGATAGGTTTGCCCAACTTCGGGAACTATATGAAGATTGGAACCTAAAGATAAACGTGGTTTCCCGTAAGGATATTGATGAGCTCTATCTTCGCCATGTACTGCATTCCTTGGGTATTGCCAAGGTACAACCATTTTTGCCCGAGACAAATATCTTGGACGTGGGCACTGGCGGTGGGTTCCCGGGCGTACCGCTCGCCATACTCTTTCCCGAGGTGAATTTCCACCTGGTTGATAGTATCGGAAAAAAAATAAAAGTAGTCGATGAAGTTGTTGACGGGCTTGGGCTCACCAATGTGAAAACAACCAATGCACGCGTGGAGGAAATATCTGGGCAGTACGATTTTATCATCAGCCGCGCCGTGGCCCAAATGGAAACCTTTGTGCACTGGGTAAGGGGAAGGGTAGCCAAAAAGAGTAGGCACGAACTTAAAAATGGAATCTTATATTTAAAAGGTGGCGACCTTACGGAAGAGCTGAAGTATTTCCCTAAAGCCACCATTTATGAGCTTCGGGACTATTTTGAGGAAGATTTTTTTGAAACAAAATCTGTAGTGCACCTTCCGCTAAAATATAAAGGGTGACAGCCGGACTTTACCTTTCCCTGAATTATTGGTAGACCATCCTTTTTTGGGAAGAACGCTTTCTACCGAAGAAGGAACCATTGAAGGGCAAGGATAGTCTTGGCATCTTTTAGTTGGTCCAAGTGGGTTTCTATTTCGGAAACGGGGATTTTTACCAGTTGGATGTCTTCCTTTTCATCCTTTTGGCCCCCGCCGGTACCGGTTTTATCATTCTGGGAAACTTCCGAAAAAAAGAGATGGACGCGTTCGGTAGCACCCCCTGGCGAAGTGTAAAAGGTTTTAACCGGTTGGGGATTTTTTATGGTGTAACCCAGCTCCTCCATGACTTCGCGTATGATGCAGGTCTTAGGGCTTTCTCCCTCTTCCAGGGAGCCGGCCGGAATCACGAGGAGCCATCCATTGCCGTGTTTACAGCTCGGATATCTAAACTGGCGGGTGAGCAAAAACGTATCGGTTTCCCTTTCCCGTAAAAGGATGGCTACCGAATCGCCCCGTTCAAAAGCCAGCCGCCGGGCGGTGATCTGGCCGCCTTCAAAGCTGTCATAAGTTACCGTGGCACTTACTATTTTGTAATGGTCCTGAAAAACCGTTTTTTGTTCCTCGATGGAGTATTTCATTTTTTTCAATATTGGGATGCCCGTTAAAGTTAAGAAATAAAAAAGCCCCGGCAGATTCCGAGGCTTTATAGATTAATAATGGGTTATTCCTATTTCACCACCAAAAACTTTTTGGTGCTTACTGAATTCCCTTTTTTGATTTTCATAAAATAAGTGCCGGCCTGCAGTTGCGAAACATTGAGCTGGGCATCCATTGGGATATTGTTTTGTGAAAGGATCAATTTTCCGAGAACATCAAAAACC
This sequence comes from uncultured Aequorivita sp., assembly GCA_964431895.1. GTDB lineage: Bacteria > Bacteroidota > Bacteroidia > Flavobacteriales > Flavobacteriaceae > Aequorivita. The sequence continues at coordinate 2,559 of CAYSLM010000014.1, read as the reverse complement.
TGGATATCGGCATTTTCGGCATTTTTTACAAAGATGGCCGCAGATGCTGGGTTTGGATAGATGCTTACATCCGCCAATTGGTTGTCGTTTACGGCCAATACGCCGTTGCTTTCAAAGGCTATGGTTTCTCCATTTCCGTAATTTCCATCCGTTTGGTAGATAACTTGGCCGTGGTGATCTGTCAATGTGACCGAGGCACCCCCGTCCCCATAAGTATCTCTGATCTGAAAGGAATAGCAATCTGGAGTAAGGGTAAAGGTTTCGGTAATTGTTTGATTGTTGCCGTAAGGTCCCCCGTTGGCGATAATGGTTCCTGAACCGTCTCTGAGGTACCATCTACACTCTGATCCATAATTGTCAGTTTGCAGTTCCATATTTAGTGTACCTGAGCTTATGGGAGCATGGTAAAAGTCTGTTGAAGCACTATTATTGCTGTTGTCGTCATCGTTAGGAAGGTTCACCACCACGGTATTGGTGCCCTGAAGGGTAAACGTGACCTCAGGAAGGGTAACGGTTTCGTTTTGCAGGCTGGTCAAGTTGCCAGACCAAGTATAGGAGTGTGAATCTCCATTAACCGTATAATCTATGACAAGCGATGTAATGGGATCCATACCCATATTTTGGATGTTGACCTTCGGTTCAACAGTGTTGGTGCAGGTTTCGGCTATATCTTCTATATATTGAATCGAGGCGTCATTGGCAAGTGTAAGACCGGTATAAGTGGGGAAAGCTCTATTGCCGCTGGGGATTTCTTGATGTGTATCGCTTATAAATGCCACTACTTCCATATCAGGAAGTTGAACTGGCACCCCATTATAGTCTGCGGGCAGGGTATAAGTGTAGGTACGGTCAATAAAGCTACTGGCGGTGGTGTTTGTTATTTCCTCACCCCATTGGCCGGTGATGAGCTCGACCAGACGGTGCATGTGAACATATTCATCGCCCATTCCGCCTCCAATTTGTGGTCCTAAAGTGTTGTTTTGAAGCAGGGCCACGTTTAAAAGGTTGGTGGCCTCTGGACTGTTGGCGGTATAATACGCTTCAACGTGCACGGTCAATACGCGCGTCTGCACATCAATACTGGCTTCAACGCCAACGTTTACGTTTGAGGAAAGAGCCAAGGTTTCGTTGGCCGAGGCCGTCCAGGAGCCACGGCCCATGGCGGTCCCGCCCGGGGTCATACCTCTTCCGGGAAAAACATGTCTATTAACAGTTGCGCCAGGATATCCTGTGAGCCCACTTTGACCAACTAGTGCCGGTCCATAGGGGGTTCTAAAATCTGGTTCTCCCGGTCCGGGATTGGCGTACCCTCCTGTATGGATATTGATGAGTGAAACGTCATCGGGATGGGCATCCTGTATAGCTTTGGCTATGGCGTGTCCTTGTGGGCAATATACACAATGTATACCTGTAAATTCCTCGAGGACCACGTTTTTGTTTTCGGGACTGGTAGATACTATGGTCTGGCCGTATGAGGCCAACGCAAAAGCACCCGCCAAAAGACTGAGTGGTAGTTTTTTAAGCATGGTTTTGTTTTTTTATTAATACCTAAATTAGTGATAATAAACAAAGATAAAGGTTTGAGTGAAAAGGATTGGGCATTTTAGGCCGCTTTTTTCAATTTTGACTGTTAAATTTTTAACAGAATTTGGAATGTAATAAATGAATTCAGTTTTTATGGACCTCGGTTCGGCTATTTTTCAGAAAAACCTAAAATGTTCAATAACTGTTATGTATGTTAAAAATTGATAACCTTAAACCAAATGCCAGCGTGTTTTTTATAATTATCTGTACCTTTGTGGAATTATACAAACTTTTGTTAAAAACTTTAAATCCAAAAACCCTAAGAAAAATGAGACTAAAATTATTTTTGTTGAGTCTGTTGGGAACTGTCGCTCTGGCCCAGGCCCAATATACAGTAACTGACCGTGCCGGAAATGTGCTGCACGATGGTGATGTACTCGAATTTGGCACCTTGGCGCCAGACCCCGCCGCCTCGTATGATTTTTATGTGACCAATGACAACCCAAGTGAGGAAATTTACACCCGCATCGAATTTGTAGATGCCATCAATGCCGATGGCTCTATGTTTGAGCTTTGTTATGGACAGTGCTATACCGGCATCACCATTGGGCAAACCGTACCGCCTGCCCCGGAAGTGCTTGCCATTGGCGTGGGCGAAACTACCCTGGAAGGCAATCACTTTTTAAATGCCGATCCTGGAAATGGTACTGACAATCTGGATTATATTTTCGCCTTTCATCAATACGAGGCCGATGGCGTTACCGAAATAGGAACTCCCTTGACCTTTACCTACCGTTATAATCCTACCCTTTCGGTAAAAAATAATACCAAGGTTGATTTGACAATCCAATCTACCATGGTTGGCAATGAGCTGGTGCTACAGGTGAACGAGCCAATTGATATGCAAATCTATGACCTGCGCGGTAGGATGGTGAAACAAGCCCATTTTGAAACCGGTCGCCAAGTGGTAAATACGGCCGACCTTAGTAGCCAGGTTTACCTAGCCAGGTTTAGCAATGGCAATGGTGCTTCACA
>CAYSLM010000013.1:26667-30648 GCA_964431895.1 uncultured Aequorivita sp. | reverse complement strand
TGGGCAGCACCGTGGTGTATGCGCATATGCAAGCCACCGGAATGGTAAATGACCATATTGAGCGCTGTTTCCGCTATCACAAAGTCTGATTTATTCAGAATATATCTTGGGCAGTTTTAATGGTATTGGCCGCACTCACCGCCTTTACGGCCTGGTTGTATTGCTGCAGAAGTTGTGGATCTATTGGCTTTTCTTCCAAAAATAGTTTTTGAAACCAAGATATGGCTTTGGCATATTCGCTTTTGAAATAATATGCGGTAGCCAATTTTCTGTAAATAAAAGGGGTGCCATAGCCCTCGGCAACAACCTGTTCGTACACCCGGACCACGTCTATGTCTTTGTTGACATCGGTTTTGTGTCTCGTTGTTTGTGAAAAAGAAAAGAGGGAAATACTGACAAATGCAAAAAAGACCAGCAAGTTTCGCTTGGGTATCATGGGGACAAAAAGTTTATTGCAAACAACCTTTTTTTAAGGGGAAACAAGGTTATCTACTAGGTTTGTTAAGCAGCAAAACTTAAAAACCCACAATATATTGCCACGACGAAAAAATTTAACAAAAATCAATTGTCGGCCGTGCCTGGAACCGCAAAATAGCTTCCTTAAATCTTAACGACCGCCTTGGCGTTTTCAGAAGATTTTACGGCTTTTAGTGTCTGTTTGTACCGTTGCAGCATTTGGGGATCGTGGGTCTTTTCGGCGTCAAAAAGCCTTTCGAACCACAACAGTGCCTTGTTGTATTCACTTCTGAAATAATAGGCATTGGCCAATTCTGAATAGATAAAAGGGGTGCCGTAGCCTTCAGCGACTACCTGTTCATACACACGGACCACGTCAATGTCTTTATTAACGTCAATCCTGGTCTTGGTTTGCGAAAAGGAAACGGAGGAAATTCCTGCAAATAGCAGGAATGCAAGTAGGTGCAACTTGAATTTCATTTGGGGCCAAAATTTTAAAAACATTCAACTGCATTGTAGTAGGTTTACAGTTGGATGTGTAGGTTAACTTTGTAAAAAAACAAAAAAAACCTCAAAAACGGGTGGTTTTTTTGAAAAATTTTAACTGAACTATATGATTTACAACTTAATAACCTTTTTATGGATTTTACCGAAATCGCCTTCAAAGGTTATCAACAGCGTGCCTTGCCAGTTTTGGTTCAGGTCTAAAGTTATCCTTCCGTTGCCGTTTTTAACATTGGCCTCATATAATTTCTGACCCAAAAGATTGTGAATTTTTACATTTACAGGACCTTGAATGGCATTCATGTTAAAGGAAACCTGCCCGGTAGTTGGGTTTGGATAGGCTGCTGAAATATGGTTTTGAGCCCACTCATCAGCTGATAACGTTTCCACTTGAATAGTCCAATACCCTTCCGGCGCCACAATGGGGCGGTTCATTTCCTTTCCGGAAATAGCCTTCGCCCAAATGTAATATTCAATATTCACAGGCGAATTTGGAATAGTAAGATCTACTGCCCAATTATCGCCATTGGAAGGTGCCATTACAACTTCATTGTAGGTGGTTTCGCCTTCTTCCCGCCAGAAAACCTTTGCCTGCGCCACTCCTGAAATATGCTTTATCATAGCTTCTACCGTTATGGTACTTCCTGCATTGGCTTCATCAAGGGGTTGGTGCACGATCCAAAGCGGGTCTGCAACGCCAATAGTATGGGTAATGCAGTGAATGGCTCCTTTGGAAGCAATCAAATTCTCACCCGGCTCATCCACATCAATACCCACCACATTATAGCCGGGCAGCATTTCCTGGTACTTCGCCAAGGCCGGGGCATCGACTTCGGGGCGGTAGGTGGGCACCATAATGGTCTTGTTTACAAACACCGCATTGCTGTAGGTGTTGTACGGGCCGCCCGTATCGGGGTAGTTTCCGTTCGGGCTCGGCGGGGCATCAATCCACTCAATATCGTATGGCGTGCCAAAAGGCGATTGAAAATTGTCCAGGACATACTGGATATTGGCCTCAATCTGCGGACCGTCGGCCACACCGGGCGGGTATTTGCTTACCAATATGGTTTCCTCATCCAGCAATTTCATGTGCATATCAATGTGGTGGATAACATCGTAGGGAAGGGTTTCCATTTTTACAAATCTATTTATGCCCATATATTCCTGCATAATCCCGTCTATCTGGGCTTCGGTCTTTACGCTCACTCCGTAAGGATTTCCGGCCGCATTTTCGTCCAAAATCAAATGGGAGGCAAATGCATTTCCCAAACCATCACTCATATAATTGCCGCCAGTATTTACCAGATCGTTGGTTCCAGAGTTGGTTGTGTAGAGCGGAATTCCCACCTGCGCCGCGTGGGCTATGGGCATAACGTCGTCGTTTGGCCGCGGCCGGTTGTAGATCCAATCGGTCAGCGCCAGCTGGCCCACATCGTCTGAATAGATGGTATTCCCCGCGTAATCGCGGATCCAGATACTGTCCCAGGGCACGTTCAAAAAAGTAACATTTGTTAAATCTACACCGTTTGTGGTAAGGTAATTGGCTACCGAAGTTTGGTTTTGGGTGGTGATGATCACCTTGCATTCCTGCACGCCAGCCTGCACGATCTGCCGAAGAATGTTTGGATAGTACGGATTCCATGTAACCAACAGATATTCCACCTCTTCCCATTCCGCGGCGGCGCGCACCGGCCCGGAAGGCGGGTTGGAAAGCCGACTGGAGGTAAAACCAAAGTTGGAGACCAGACCTTTTTCACTTTCCGAAAGGTTATGCGGAAGATTGGGCACATTCTGTGAAATGGCCCAGGCAGACTGAAGGGCCATCAACAATACCGTCAGGTATTTTGCGTAGCTATTTTTCATAGGATGAAAGGGTTGTGGAATACGAAGGTAATTTTTTATGGGTTTTAAAACCGAAATGAATCTGTTTTTTTTTGAAAATTTCTTTTACCGTAAAAATTCCAAAAACCGATTTCTTTCCATCTCCTCCGCACCCAAACTTTCCAAATGTGCATTGTAAATCTGGCAATCAATACATTTATAGTCTTTGTTTTTTACATATTCCGTAAGATGAAAAAGAGCCGCTTTGGAAGCCTCGCTCGCCAGGCTGAACATGCTTTCGCCGCAAAATATTTTTTTCTCCGCAAGGTCAATTCCGTAGAGGCCGCCCACCAATTTATCATGTTCCCAAACCTCAACAGAAACAGCGTGCCCCAATTCATGAAGCGCGGTGTATGCTTCCTGCATTTCCCGGGTAATCCAGGTTCCGGTTTGTCCCTTCCGGGGAACGGTGGCGCAGTTTTTTATGACTTCGGGAAAATTTTTGTTGAAGGTAATCCTGAATTTCCGGCTTTTTAAAATCTTCCGAAGGCTTTTGGAAACCTTGAATTTTTCGGGAAACAAAACCATTCGCGGGTCGGGGCTCCACCAAAGTATGGGCTGGCCGGCTTCGTACCACGGAAAAATACCCGAGTTATAAGCCAGCAGTAACCGCGGCGACGAAAGATCGCCACCCACCGCCAACAGACCATCTTCGGCTGCCAGTGAGGAGCTTGGAAACCACAATGCTTGAGTTAAAAAATGCACTGTTCAAAATTGATGAAATTTTTTGCGTAAAAAAACCTCGAGGAAAACTTAATTTCCCCGAGGCCAATCGTAATTATGGGAAAAATTACGGCCCTTTTTTAAAAGGGAAGGTCGTCGTGCTCTTCCTCGTTCAGGTCATTGGCCGGTTCAAAGGCCTCGGCGGGGGGCACGGGCGGCATATCGGCCCCTGGGGCCTGTGACGAAATATTCTCTATACGCCATCCATTGAGTGAATTGAAGTATTTGGTCTCCCCCTGCGGGTTTACCCATTCGCGCCCACGAATGTTGATATGGACCTTTACGTCCTGGCCTACCTTAAAATTGTTGAGCAGCTCGGTTTTGTCCTGCACAAATTCTATCATTATATGCTGTGGATACTGTTCCTCGGTAGTAATAACCATCTCTCTTTTCCTGAAACCGTTGTTGCCGTATTCC
>CAYSLM010000013.1:15276-26567 GCA_964431895.1 uncultured Aequorivita sp. | reverse complement strand
TTCCTCGGTAGTAATAACCATCTCTCTTTTCCTGAAACCGTTGTTGCCGTATTCCTTGGTTTCATCAATCATTTTTATTTTTCCTTGTAGTTCCATCGTCTTATTGTTTATTCTTTATTGTTATTGTTTATTAAAAATGTGGGGGCTCGATTGCTGTTTAGGGAGTTGCCAATAAAATTTTCCAGGCTTCCTCAATTTTTCCTTCGCATAGATACTGCTGTGCCTTTTTATGGACGGCCTCCCGCTGGTTTGATGCCACTATTTTTTTCAATTCTTCGGAAGAATCCATAAAGATATTGATTTCCTCGGAATTAGGGAAATTTTCCACATTGCCCAACATACCCAAATCGTTTCCTGTGAGCACCTTGCTGGTGCGTATTTCTTCCGGAAGGCTATCTACCCCCATGCCCATGGTGGTCAATGGCTTCGGAACCTGGAAAAGGCCTTCTTTGGCGCGGCTGTACCAGTTGCCGCCAAGCCTGGAGACCGTATCGATCTTAAAGGGGTCTATGGTGCCGTCATCGGCCAGGATATCATCTTTTAGGTGAAGCTTGACCACTTCGCAGATCACCAGATTGCCGGCCCCGCCTTCCTTTCCCAAAGCGATTACTTTGTTAACCTTGCACTCCAGTTGTACGGGCGCTTCGGCAACGCGGGGTGGTTTTATTTTCTCGGAAGGGGTTTCGGTAAAGCCCGCCTTTTTAAATTCATTTACGCCCTTGGCATATTCGGTAGAGGCAAGTGACACTTGTTGGACCATGGCGTAACTCACAATGTTTATGGCCACTTCGGGCACCTCCAGTACATTTTCATAGGTGTGCTTGGTGGTATTGTCGCGTCCACGGCGTGCGGGCGAAAAAACCAAAATGGGCGGCCGTGCACTGAAAACATTGAAAAAGCTAAAAGGCGACAGGTTGATATTGCCTTCCTTATCAATAGTACTGGCAAAGCAAATAGGCCTGGGCGCGACGGCTCCCAAAAGGTACCCGTGCAATTTTCTGGTAGAAACGTCCTGTGGTTCAATAGAAATCATGGTCTGCAAATGTACCTAAAGATTATAGGCTGTAAAAATGCGATTGTACAATAATATCAACATATTTGCTTTATATTTAGACCTGCTTTCACCAGGCACGCTAAAAAAATTTGCTGTATGCTGCGCAAAAAGCCACTCTCCCGTTGGGGTTTTATTTTAGCTTCCCTCATTATTATCAGCCTTATTCTGTGGAATACGTATGTGTTTTTCACCCAACTGAAGGCCAACGAACGTGCAAAGATGGAGATTTGGGCGGCCGCCTACCACGATTTTCTGCAGAACAATAGTGCCGGGGCCACCGTGAGCGAAATGATACTTACGGTAATACAAAGCAATACCACTACTCCCATGATCCTCTATACCCACAAAGAGGGCATCTATACCGAAAGAAACATTGACTCTACCGATGTAAATACCCTGGAGAAGAAACAAAAGCTCGTGGCCAAGTTTGCCTCAGAATACAAGCCCATTGAAATAAGGAATGACGACGTATTGATGCAAACCATTTATTATGGCAATTCGCCCATCATTACCAAGCTGAAATATTACCCCGCCTTTTTGATCTTGATTATTTTCCTCTTCATCCTGGCCATTTATCTGTTTTACAAAACTTCCAAATCTGCCGAACAGAACCGGCTGTGGGCTGGTATGGCCAAGGAAACCGCCCACCAGATTGGCACGCCGCTCTCGTCACTGGTAGGGTGGATAGAGATCTTAAAAAGTGAACAGGTAAACCCAGCCTACATCTCGGAAATGGAGAAGGACATCTCGCGGCTGGAGAAGATTACCGACCGCTTTTCAAAAATCGGGTCGGTGCCCAAACTCGAGCGGCACGATCTGGTTGCCGAGACCAAGGCCACTTTCCATTACCTTCAGAAACGCACTTCAAAACAGATACACTTCCACCTCGAGGTGCCCGAAGAACCCATTTACGTGGCCCTGAACCCACAGCTATATAGCTGGACGGTAGAAAACCTGGTAAAAAATGGCATAGATGCCATGAAGGGCAAGGGACAAATCACCATTGCCATTGACCGAACGCCAAAATATGTTTCGGTAAAAATAACCGATACGGGAAAAGGGCTCACAAAAAGCGAATACCGAAGGGTATTTGCCCCAGGTTACACCACCAAAAAAAGAGGCTGGGGCCTTGGCCTGTCCCTGGCCAGGCGAATTATAGAGGAATACCATAAGGGCAAGATAAAGGTCTTAAAAAGTGCCCCAAAAAAAGGAACGACTATGGAAATTTCGCTAAAAATAATGGATTGTCCATGAAAAAGAAAACACATACCCTGCATACGGCAAGACTCAAGAACAACTGCCCCACCTGTTTTGGACCGGACGGCCTGGAGTTTACTTTCTCGCAGGAAGAGAAGGAAACGGCTTTTTTCCGCCAACCCGAAAAGGAAATAAAAAGCAGGCTGTACTGCCATACCTGCCACAATGAGATTTACCCCGTAAACTGGACCGAAGATATAGAACGCGTTTTTGACTACAACAAAAAAATAGCGGAAACCTACAGAAAATACCTGAAGGTAAAGCCGCTATTCTATATTTTGACCGTTGTGGCCATTGTTTTGGCTGCTGCCGTGGTCTACTTTCTGATACCTACCTAAAGTTTCAACTTGGCATGAATGGCCTGGGCCAGTTCCTCAAACTCTTCAGCGGTCAGTTTTACCTTTTTGCTGAATCGCATATCGTCCATCTCGTTCAAAGGAATGAGGTGAACGTGCACATGGGGCACCTCAAGGCCTACCACGGCCATCCCCACCCGATTGCACGGAACGGTTTTTTCAAGGGCTATGGCCACCTTTCTTGAAAACTGCATTAACTGCAGATAAAGATGTTCCCCCATATCAAAAATCTTATCGATTTCCTCTTTGGGCACACAGAGCGTATGGCCCTTGGCATTGGGATTTATATCGAGAAAGGCGATAAAGTTATCATCCTCTGCCACTTTGTAGCAGGGTATTTCGCCCTCAATTATCTTGGTAAAAATGGATGCCATAGTTAATCTCTTGAAATTTCCAGTATTTCAAATTTAAGAATTCCGTTGGGAACTTTGATCTCGGCTATATCGCCTTTTTCCTTTCCCAACAAGCCCTTTCCTATGGGCGAGTCAACCGAAATCTTGCCGGCCTTGAGGTCGGCTTCGCTCTGGGCAACCAATTTATAGGTCATCTTCATCCCGTTATTCTGGTTTTTTATCTGCACCGTAGAATGTACCAGCACCTTGTTCAAATCAAGCTGCGATTCATCGATCAATCGGGCATTGGCCAGTATCTCCTCAAGTTTCGCGATTTTCAGCTCCAGCATGCCCTGGGCTTCCTTGGCGGCGTCATATTCGGCATTCTCGCTCAGATCGCCCTTGTCGCGGGCCTCGGCTATGGCATTGGACGCCTTGGGGCGTTCCACATCGCGCAGGTAATCTACTTCATCCCTTAATTTCTTCAGGCCTTCGGCAGTGTAATAGGATACTTTACTCATAACTTCATCGTTTGTATAGCAACAAACCCTTTTTTAATTACTAATTATCATATAATAAGATTCCCGCCAAGCATTTCACAAATGATAGTTGAACGGGCGGGAATAGAAAAAATCCCATACAAAGACGGGATCCATTCCAACAAATATACTAAAAATTTACTTGTTGTGGAAATTGTTGTAATTTCGAACCCAAAATTTACATGCTTCCCATGAAAAAAACACCGCTTCTCTTTCTGTCCATCATTATGATTCTTTCCTGCTCAAAGAGCGACGAGAAGGAACAGCGCAATCCGTACCTTACCAATCCTGTGGTAAACCTGAGCCTAAATCTGAACCTTCCCGAGTATAACAGCCTCAAGTTTCCCGGACAGTATATCACAACAGGCCAGGGCATCAAGGGAATTGTGGTGTACTGCATAAACGAAACCCAGTACGTGGCCTTTGACCTTACAGACCCCAACCATGCGCCCAATGATTGCTCCCGCATGGAACTGGACGGCGGCATAGCCACTTGCCCCTGCGAAAGCGATGACAACAAATACTATATTATCTCGGGCCAGCATACCACCCAGCCAGACACCAAATACCCTATGCAAATGTACCGGGCCCAACGCGAGGGCAATGTGATCTATGTGAGCAACTGATGCTTCGACTCTGCTCAGCAACCGTGCTTCAGCTCCGTTAAGAAATATGGGGGGTCATTGGTGCCTGCCTGCAGGTAGGGTGCCGGAATGACTACATCTAAAACTTCACCGTAGCCCCAACCAAAAAATTAATGGTTGCCTGTGGATAATAGCCCGCCCCTTCTATTGTTGTAACCGTTCCGGGATTGCTGAAATCATCGTCATAGGTATAAAAATAACCGTTGGAAATGTATTTCACATTGAAAATATTGTTCACCAAGGCCGAAAACACCACCTCCTTTACCCACGGGAGCGAATCCCAGGTGTAAACAATATTCAGATCGTTAACGAAGTAGCTGTCAAGTTTGGATGCCTCGCTGTCTATATTGCCCATATATTGCTCGCCCACAAATTTTGAAAGGAGGCCCAATTGCAATTTCCTTACGGGGGAATACTCGAGCATATTTCCCGCAACTACTGAAGGCGAAAACGAAATGTTGGTATTGCCCAAATTGACCAGTTCGCCATCGATTGAAGCCACAAAGTCAACGTTTTTGTTGGTGCTCAACGCGATGTTAGGCCGGGTTCTCAAATTCTGCAACAATTGAATTTCAGCATCCACTTCCAGGCCTAGGCGGTAACTCTTTCCGCTATTGGTCCTGAGGGGAGCGCCCACATCGTTCAGCTCGCCCGAAAGCACTAGCTGGTCTTTGTAGTTCATATAATAAATATTGGTATTTACCTTGGTTTTTGAAGTGGCAAAGCGCCAACCCAGTTCAAAATCATCGAGTTTTTCAGGCGTAAGGATTCCCTGTTCGTAGTCATTGCGCGAAGGCTCGCGGTGTGCCTTTCCATAAGAAAAATAGAATTGGTTGGCCGCATTCAGTTTATAGGTCAATCCCGCTTTCGGATTGAAAAAAGCATAATCTTCATCCAGTTCCATCAAAACCAAATCTGAGGTAAGCCCGGTGGTGCTATAATTCAGAAAACGCCCCTGCAGATCGCCAAAAACGCTCCACTGGTCATTGATGCGATAGGTGGCTTTTGAAAAAACGGTAAACTCACTTTTTTTGCCGTTGCTATCATAGTACCGATCACGGATTTCGGAATCGCTGGCATAGCGCGCCCAGATTACTTCGCCATAATGGTCGCCCGTGTAGTAACTATAGAAAGCCCCTCCGGTGAAATCTATTTTGTTGTTCTTAAAATTCACGTTGGCATTGGCGGCATAAAAATGGTTGTCCAACCAGCGGCGGCGGATCAGGTCGGTGGTGTTGATGGTATCGCCGCCAATGGCTATGGGCTCAAAACCGTAGGTTTCAAAATCCTGGTCTTCCTTATATTGTTCAAAGTAACCCTTGCCTCGGGTGTAGTTCAATGCCAGGTTGGTGCTCCAATTATTGTTGAAACGTTGATTCCACAGCAGTTGGTAATGGTCTTGCGCGTAATTATCCACTTCATTGTCATAAAATTGAATGTTTCCATCGGCATCGGTGTACATTCCGGCAGAATTGAAGGTGCGGTCGTTTTCGAGTTTTTCGGGATCTTCCAGGCCGTTCCACGATTGGTAAGTTTCTTCCCTTCCGCCAAAAATCAAGGCTTTTATCAACGTATTCCTCTTAATAAAAGCCGCTTGTAGAAAGTAGGATTTCAAATCGGAGCTCGCGCGATCAATGTAACCGTCAGATTGAATGGTGGACAGGCGCCCCGCGATCTCAAAATGGTCTGAAAGCAGGCCAGTACTGAACTTCAGGTTGTGCTTGTGGGTGTTGTAACTTCCGAAGGAATTGGCAATTTCGCCATAGGCCTCTTCGGAAACTGCGTCGCTAAGCAAGTTCAAACTCGCGCCAAAAGCTCCCGAACCGTTGGTAGAGGTACCCACGCCCCGCTGCAACTGCAGGCTCTGCACCGAGGAAGTAAAGTCGGGCAGATTGACCCAAAACGTGCCCTGGCTTTCGGAATCGTTGTACGGAATTCCGTTCAAGGTCACGTTGACCCGCGAAGCATCACTCCCCCGCACACGAATATAGGTATAGCCCACGCCCGCCCCAGCATCACTAGTGGTGACCACCGACGGCAAATAATTGAGCATGTAGGGAATGTCCTGCCCCAGGTTGCGTTTTTCGAGTTCCTCTTTGTCGAGGTTTGAGTGCGTAATGGGCGAATCGGCATCTACGCGCACGGCCTGCACCAACACCTCATCCAAGGCTTCAATCTGTGTGGAATCCTGCGTTTGTTGCTGGGGTGTTTCCTGTGCAGCGGCCGTAAAAAATAGCGAAGTAAAAACTGCGGAAATCAATAACTTTTTCATTCGTAAAAAATAGTTTTATACGAATAAAAGGGGCGTTATTCTTTGGTTTGTAAAATGGTGAAAAAAAAGCCCTGAAACAATGCATCAATACATTATTGCAGGGGTTGCTTTGCTGTTGTCCCTTGGCGGCATTACCCGCCCAGGTTCATTGGGTATGATCTCAGCTTTTCTTAATTCTGAAATCAGAATTCTGATTTCAGAATTAAAATCCGCACCCCTTTGAGATGTGGCGCAAAGGTACGGTTCTTTTTGCAAATTATCCCCAAACTTCCACTCCGTTTTGGATTTCGATTTCGATTTCGAATTTTTTACCATATCCTTAATATTTCCCCCGTTATTTCCGTTTTACATTTGAAAGATGGCCATTTCAAAAAACAGATTCACCTTTAAAATTATCCTGAGCTATCTGGTATTGGGTACCCTGGCCGTTCTGGTGGGCGTGTTTTTATTTTCCGAATTCAAAAATCTCTCTGCTGAATCTGCCGAGCCCAAGGGTGAAAAAAAATTTATTGAAACAGGCACCCTCATCAATCTGGCCTATGAAACCGACGGTTTTTCCCGATTGGCGCTGCTTACGGAAAGCGAAGAAGATTTTGAAAAATATATGGCCAAAACCGATTCGCTCTTTGGGAAAATTGAGGAAATTAAATCGCTCACAAAAAATGAATTTCAACTAAAACAACTGGATAGTGTAAAAACCCTTTTGCACCAGAAAAACCGAAACATAGAGCAATTGCGTATTCTGCGATTGACCAACCAAAAGGAAACCTCGCTGGACGACATTATGCGCGAGGTGCGCAAACTGGAGGCCTCGGTGGGCCTGAACTCGGTGGAATCGCTCATCCGCAATCCTTCCAAACTCAGTGCGCGGGAGCGCCGTATCTGGCAAAAATATGCCGACTACCTAAACCGCGACGCCATTCGCGATACCGCCACGGTCAGGTCAAAAACCTTGGATTCCATGCTGCTGGCGGCACGCTACATCGTGGCCGAGGCCAAAAAGGAAAACTCCCGGATACGCCAATCGCTGATCCAAAAAGAAAACGAACTCATCCGCAACGACCTCAACATTTCGGAGCGATTGCGGCAGATCATCGCCAGTTTTGACGCCGAAATAATCAAAAACAACCTTCAGGAAAAACAACAGCGCGCACAATCTATGGAGCGCACCGCAAAAGTCCTGAAAACCTCAGGCATCATCGGCGGGATTATCGTGCTGCTGTTTTCCTACTTTATCCTCTCCGATTTTTTTCGGGCAGAACGTTTCAAAAGGAATTTGGAGGAATCAAAAAATTATTCCGAATCGCTGCTGAGGAGCCGCGAACAGCTTATTTCAACCGTAAGCCACGATTTAAAAACCCCACTAAACACCATTGGCGGCTATGCCGAACTTTTTGAAAATTCTTCTCTTTCGCAAAAGCAAAAATATTACCTGGCACAGATCACCTCCAGCTCCCATTTTATTTCGCAATTGGTGGACGATTTGTTGGATTTTTCGAAACTGGAGGCGGGAAAATTGCCCGTGGAAAGCATTCCGTTCTCTTTGGAAAACATCATCACCGAAGCCGGAAACGCCGTTAAACAGCAGTTTCCGCAAAAGCCGGTAGCGTTGAAAATATCTATTCCCAACGAATTAAAAGGAAGGATTTTTGAAAGCGACCCCTTGCGGATCCGCCAGATTATAAACAATTTGGTAGGCAATGCCTTTAAATTTACCGAAAACGGCAGGGTTGAAATAAAGGCCAATGTCACCGAAGAAACGCAAAACACGACCACGGTTGAAATTTCGGTAGGCGATACCGGAATTGGCATTTCCAAAGAAAAGCAGCAACTTATTTTTGAAGAATTTACACAGGCCGAAACCGAAATTGCCCACAAATTTGGCGGTAGCGGCCTGGGGCTGGCCATTTCCAAAAAGCTCACCGAATTGCTTGACGGAACCCTGAAAGTGGAAAGTGTTCTGGGGAAAGGAAGCACCTTTTCGCTTACACTCCCCTTAAAAAATTCTGAACGGATGGTGACGAAAACGGCACCAGAAAAAACTGGCTCATTTAGAGGATTGACCGCTATAATCATCGATGACGACGATGCCATGCGCGCCCTTTTACAGGAAATTTTCGGACAAATGGAAATTGCCACGGAAGCCTACAGCAGTTTTCAGGAATTTGCGGAAAATGCCCAAACCAGAGACAAAAATGATACGGATGCCGAGCGGAGCCGAAGCAACTATTTCGTTTTAACCGACATCCAAATGCCCACCACCGATGGGTTTACGGTTTTGGAAAAATTGAAAAAAGGCGAAATAAATTTCCATAAAAACCAGCCCGTAATAGCAATGACGGGAAGCAGGGAGCACAACCGCGATTTCTACCTCAAAAAAGGATTTGCCGAAATGCTGCCGAAACCTTTCTCAAAACAGGAACTCGTGGCGGCGTTGGAGCGCATTTTTCCAAATAGAAAAAATCTTTCGGATGAAACAATTGAAGATGGAAATTTCCAAACCAATGCCGCAGCCAATGAAAAATTTGACCTTTCGCTTTTAAAATCCTTTTTGAATACCCCCGAAGCCCTGGGTGAAGTGCTGGAAGTATTTAACGCCCAGACCGAAAAAGATTTGCAACAAATAAAAATCTCCATTTCCAAAAATGACCGGAAAGCCATTGCGGAAACCACCCACCGCATGTTGACGATGTTCCGCCAATTGCGCGCCGTTGAAGTGATTCCGCTTTTGGAAAAAATGGAGGCGTATGGCGAGGAAATTGAAAATGAGATTGAAATCCAAATCGAAAAAGAAATCGATATCCATAAAAATTACGAAGCGCTGGTTTCAAACATCCGGGCCTTGCAAAAGGCGCTTCAAGACCGATAGGCCTAAAGTTCTATTTTGTAATACGCCAGTTTATTATAAAGGGTCTTTCGGGTGATGTTCAGCATCTTTGCGGCCTTTGTTTTATTGAAATCGGCTTCCTTAAGGGCGTTTAGGATAAGCTGTTTTTCGTTGGTTTCCTTTGAATAATCCACCGGTTCTTTTTTGGTTTTTTCAGAAAATAAAACCTCCCGCGGAATTGCTTCCAAAGGAATCAACGGGCCATTGGTCAACAAAACCGAACGTTTGATCACGTTTTTCAGTTCGCGCAGGTTGCCCGGCCAGGCGTAGTTTTGAAATGCTTCCTCCACCGCTTTTGAAAGACCGAGCACCTCTTTTCCCAGCGATTTATTGGCCTCGTTCAGAAAGTATTCAATAAAAAGAAATAGGTCCTCTTTCCGTTCGTGTAGCGATGGAATGTGGATGGAGAATTCATTCAAACGATGGTACAGATCCTCTCGGAATTTCCCTTCGGAAACGGCTTTTTGCAGATCTTCGTTGGTTGCGGAAATAATGCGTACGTCCACTTCAATTTCAGCATTGCTGCCCACGGGCTTTATCCGCCGTTCCTGCAAGGCGCGCAGCAATTGGATCTGGTTTTCGTAGGAAAGGTTGCCCACTTCGTCAAGGAAAAGCGTTCCGCCATCGGCTGCTTCAAAATGGCCTTTTTTGTCATTTACGGCACCCGTGAAACTGCCCTTTATATGCCCAAAAAACTCGCTGGCGGCAATCTCTTTGGGGATGGCGCCACAGTCCACGGCCACAAAATTCCTGTCGCTGCGGCCGCTAAAATCGTGAATTGCCTTGGCCGCAACCTCTTTGCCCGTGCCACTTTCACCTTGGATGAGCACGCACATATCCGTGGGCCCAACCAGTTTTAAATATTCATTGAATTTTTTGGATGCCCCGCTGATGCCGACGACAAATTTGGGTTTTTCAGAAGTTGGTTGGAAAGCAGGTTTTTTCAACCCCACAGATTTTGAAATCGGCTCTTCGGAAGGTTCGATATTTTGAGAGTCGGCTTCAATTATCATCAACAATTCCTCGGGCCGAAAGGGTTTTGAAATATAATCCAGCGCCCCTTTTTTTATCGCTTTTACCGCCGTATCCACTTCGGCGTAGCCTGTCATCAAAATCACTTTGGTTAGTGGGGCTGTTTTCTGTGAAAATTCAAGCAAGGCCAGCCCGGAATCGTCCGGCAGTTTTAAATCGGTAATCAGCAGGTCAAAACTGTTTTCAGAAAGAGCTTTTCGGGCGTGCTGGCCGGTGAGCGAAACACTTACCCCAAAGCCTTTTCGTTCCAAAAAGGAGCTTAGCATCTTGCCAAATGCCACATCATCTTCCACTATGTGTATTTGCTGGGCCATTACCAATTGTAAGGCCGTAAAAATAGCGAGTATCTGGCTGGGCAATCCATAAAGTTATCATAAAAAAAGGCGCCCTTTTCTGGACGCCTTTTCTGGAAGTATTGAATCTAAAAATACCTGCAGCTTACTGCTTCTTTTATTCATTTTTAATCCACTCGCCGTTTGCGGTTGCATATACCGTTGTCCTTTTGGCATCGGCCGTGGCAAGTTCGATTTTATATTCCCCCTTGGCATTCACATAAGCCTTAGAAATAGTGGCACCGTCAAAGTCGGTAGCTACAGCGTCCTGGACGGCTTTTGGTACTTCAGAGGTTTTTACTTCCTTATAGTCTTGGGCAAGCGCGGTGGCCGCAACCTCCGCTTCGGGGGTTTCTGTGGCCACAGTGGCATCGGCTTCTTGGGCGGCCTCAATTCTTTGGGCCACTTCGGTTTGAACGGCGCTCTGCTGCTGCTCGTTCATAGCGGTTGCTTCCTTGTCCTCCTGGGCAGTGGCGGCTGTAAGTCCTCCCAATACGATGGCTGTGCTTAAAATCAATTTTTTCATAACGTGTTTTACTTTTTAATGATTAAATATTCAGATACTAAGTTTGTTTGTTGTCCTGTA
>CAYSLM010000013.1:0-15266 GCA_964431895.1 uncultured Aequorivita sp. | reverse complement strand
AAAAGTAATGCCACGGAAAGATAAAATCAGCCTACACCCATAACATTTTGGCTTTCTGGGTTTTACCAATTTGCATTTTTTATCCGTGATTGTAAAGAGTGTGTAGGAAAAGGATACGCCGTGTAAAAATTACACGGTTTTTGTGTAAATATCAATCAATTTTCGGCGGCTTGCGGTTTGATTTTTTGAGCGCTTGGGCCTTTTTCGATTTTAAACGTTTTTCAATGGCGCTTTTTGAAGGTTTGGTTTTCTTGCGTGGTTTTGAAACTTTCAGGTTTTGCTGAAGCAGCGCCAACAACCGTTCAATGACGATGGCCTTGTTGCGGTGCTGGCTTCGGGTTTCGCCACATTGCAGGGTGATAATCCCTTCAGAAGACATTTTTGACGCCAGTTTGTGGCGAAGCCGGTCTTTTTCGGTTTCCGAAAGGGCCTGTGACGCTTCCAGATCAAACGAAACCTCGACTTTTGAGGCGGTTTTGTTCACATGCTGCCCGCCCGGTCCACTGCTGCGGATAGCCTTAAAGTTCAATTCTGAAATTAAAGCCTCTGTGTTCATTGTGGCTGGTGGGTGGGGTTCAATAGGTCGTTTACCGTTTTTACGGGATTGAAGGTAATGAGCGGCACCTCTACAAAAACCGTGTTCCAGTTGGCCATGGCGCCGTTCCACAGGCCGGGCAGTTCCAGCGCTTTAATGGGCGTGCCGTGATAGGATTTTTCGGAAATAAACCCGGCATCGGGGTCTGAAAATTGCAGCAGGTCGTATTTTTTACCTGTATAATTGCGCACGCCGCAGACCAAGTCAACCGGGTTAAAGTGGGTGGCCTTTGCCACCAAGGCTTTTTGTTGCGGCTTGTTGGTGTCTATCTGGCTCATCTCAACTATTTGATAGGAAAGGTTTCCGTTTTTGTCTTTTATGAGAAATGGACCGCCTCCGGGAGCTCCCGTATTTTCAACCACCCCGCAAACGCGGATGGGCCGTTCCAGAATTTTCAAAATTTCCTCTTTAAATATGGGAGTGTTTTTTATAAAAAGTTCCTCGGAAATAAACTCGGAAGCATTTTTTAAAACTTCTTCCGCCCCGGCGGACAGGTCAGAAGGATTTGCAGCGTGAAGTTTTTCCACAAAGCCGAAGATTTTTTGCTGCAGCGAAAGCAATTTCCCCGCAAGCACTTTTTTCTGAAATGCGATGGTTTCCACATAGTTTTCGGAAACCACATTGTCGATATTTTTGATAAAAATGATATCGGCATCCACATCGTTCAAATTTTCGAGCAAGGCCCCGTGGCCGGAAGGTCTAAATAATAAATTCCCGTTTTCATCCAAAAAGGTTTCATTTGCCGGGGTGGCCGCAACGGTATCGGTTTCCTTTTTCTGGAAGGAATAGGAAATTCGGAATTTGACCCCGGTCTTATTTTCAACTTTTTGCTGGATTTCGGCAAATCGCTTTTTGAACTTTTTCTCTTGGCCTTCGGAAACTGTAAAGTGTAAATTGGCTATCCCTTTGGAAGCGGCGTAAAATGCAGCTTCATACAATTGCTCGCCGAAAGCGGTGGCAAAATCTTCGGGATATTGGTGAAATGGCACTAAGCCTTTTGGCGTGTTGCAAAAGTTTAAACCGCTTACTTCCAACATGGTCTTTACGAAGAAATAATACCGCTTGCCTTTGGGCAGATTTTGATGATCGGGATATTTAGTTTCCAACTTTTCCTTTACCAAAGGAAAAAAGGCAAATTTATCCAGCGAACCGAAAAAGGTCTTCAGGTTTTGGTGCTCTTCTTTTTGAAGGTATTGCTCAATATCATCTTTTTCCGGGTCGAAATCATCCAAAAATTGATGCAGGAATTTGAACATTCGGGTAGCGGCCCCGGAGGCTGGCACGAATTTCAATAGATCCAGGTTGTCTTTTTCTGCTTCAAAAAGGGCTACAAATTGGTCTTGTTCGCTTTCTGAAAATACCGCCACACCCTTATTTGCCGAAGCAGGTTCAACTACGTTTGCGAACGGGATTCCTTCCTTAAAAATTTCGAGTTGACGTGCTACCTTCTCTTCCGAAAGCCCGTGCTCTTTTATTTGTTTTTGGTTTTTTTCAGTAAACATTATTGAATCCTAATTTTGTCTTTGTGTTTTCTATGTCCCATTCTGTTGCGGGCAGGTTCGTGGTGTTTTTTCACCGCGGAGGCGCAGAGGACGCAAAGCGTTTTAATCTTTTAATAAAGCATCAATTATCGCTACGGCCTTGTTGAATCTATCCGCTTCGTTCCCTTTTAAAATTTCATGGGGGAACCCCTGTTGCCGCAACTCGTTTTCAAAAAGCGCAAACATTTCCTCCCGATTATGGGGCCGGTCGCGCAAGATGTCGGGCTCCCAGGGCGTGTCAATATACGTTAACAGGTAGATGCCATTTATGCTTTTGGTTGCTTCGGTTTTTATTTCCTCGGGGCAAAATCCGTCGTAATAATATTCGGAATACACTTTTAGTTCGAGCAGGTTGGTATCGCAAATCAACAGCTTTTCAACCTTTTGTGCAATTTCAGCCTCCAGTCTCAGCTGGCCTTTTGCAATGGGGAGCAAGTCTGTTTTTTCCACCAATTTTTCTTCCTCGTCCCATTTCCTTTGAAGGTATTGGCGCATATATTCGGGCACCCACAGGGTGTTGTAATGCGCTGCCAGTTGTTTGGCCAAAGTTGTTTTTCCAGTGGACTCGGGTCCAAAGAGCACAATTTTTATCACAGCAAACTGGTTTCGGGTACGTTCAGGTCTCTTTTCCAGGCGCGGTAGCCATAAACGGCCACGATGGTAAACAGCAAATATTGGAATGAAGTAAACACAAGTCCTTTATAAAGGTATAAGGGCACCGAAATTAGGTCACCGATAATCCAATACGTCCAGTTTTCCAGTTTTTTGCGGGCCATGAGCCACATACCCACAAAGAAAATGGCGGTGGTCACGGTATCAACATAGGCCGTCCAATTGTTCCATTTATCAAAGACCTCATAAACACCGAACACAAAAATGAGGGTCGCTATAAAAATATAAATGGAAGTCCTGTGTTCCTTTTTGGTGGCTTTGGTGATGGGCGTATAGTGGGTTTCGTCCACCTTGCGCGTCCAGATATACCAGCCATAGATGCTCATGGCAAAGTAGTAGCCGTTGATCATCATGTCGCCCAGCAACCCGTAAACGGCCAGGATATACACAAATATCGCGGTGCTTACAATCCCCGTGGGATACACCAGTATATTGTCCTGCTTGGCATACCAAACGCTCAAAAATCCAAAGACCACGGCCACAATCTCAAGTGTGACCAAATAGGTGGGGATGCCGCCGTACTGCGCAAAAAACCAATCAAAAATGGGGCTCATAGTCGTGACGGTCCGTTTTTACGATTTTTATATACAACAACCCTCTATCCACGGCTTCCAAAGCGGTTTTCATTTCTTTTTGAAGCAGCCCCATAACCTCGTCGTAATCGCCGTAAACTTGGGTACTCAAAGGGTTTTCCAATACGGTAAGCCCCGAATTGCGCAGGCTTTTTATAAAATCGATAATGGCGGGTTCGTAATTATCCTGGATTGGGGTCAGCGTTAATTCTACTGAAATTTTCATTTTTCTATTTTTTTCAAAACTACGATTTTAAAAAGTTTTCAGTCACAGTCACAGTTTGCAGTTTTTGGAATTTGGTTTTTGGGATTTGGAATTTACTCAAATGCCGTTCCCATCGGTTTTGGCTCCGTTCAGCCACCGAGACCGGTCATAGAGCGGGGCCGAAATGACCTTTTTCAAACGCCGTTCCCATCACGACCATATCCGCTCCAGCTTTGTAAGCAGCATTTTTCTGTGTTTCGGTTTTTATTCCGCCGCCCACAATCAAGGGGATGCGGATTGTGCTTTTCACTTCGGAAATGATCTCGGGCCTCACGGGAAATTCCGCCCCACTGCCCGCTTCCAAATAAATCAATTTGGCACCCATATATTGTCCGGCCAAGGCGGTATTTGCGATTGCTTCTATGTTGTCCTGCGGAAGCGGTTCGGTATTGGTCACTTTTGAAACCGCGGAACGATTGCCGCCATCAATCAAAATATAGCCGGTAGGAATGATTTCCAAAGGTGAATTTTTCAGTTTTGAAATGGATTTTACCTGCTGCCCCACCAAATATTCCGCATTGCGTCCCGAAAGCAGGGTCAAGAACAAAAGCGCATCGGCCAAGGGCGTGATGTGCGAATGGTGGCCCGGAAACAAAAAGATGGGCAGGTGGGTTTTGGCTTTTAAGGCTTTTACCGTTTTTTCGGTTTCGCCATTTTCCACAGTACTTCCACCCACAAAAAGATGGGTGGTTTTGGCGGGAATTTTCTTCAGAAAGAAATCTGCTTCGGAAACATCAAATTTATCGGGATCGATGAGAATGGCAAGCTGTTTCTTTCCCGTCGATATATTTTCCTGAAAGGATTGATAAAAATTTCCCTCCATTTAATTTTTTTCGGAAATTAGGGCGTAGGCGCAGGTGAATCCTTCAAATTCAAGGTAGTCCACATTAAACTTTTCCTCTTTCTGGCCATAGGTAACCGTTGCGGTAGTTTTGCCGTCGTCCAGCATAAATTCTTCCACATAAATATGTTCCAAAAAGCTCACCCCTTTTTCGGCAAAGCTTTTATATAACGATTCCTTGGCGCACCAAACAATAGTGAGTTTCCGCATGAGCGCATCTTCGTTGGCAATGGTGCGGTATTCTTCTATCGGCGTGAATTTATGGGCTATTTTTAGAATTTTATTTCGCTGTTTTTCAATGTCAATCCCCACTTCGATATCGCTGATAATGATGGCCGAAAAATTAAAGGAATGGGTAATGGATATGTGTTTATCATCGCGCAAATGGGGCTTGCCGTTTTCATCGTAATACAAATCGTGGTCTGTATAGCCTTCCAAAGCCAGTAAATGCCGAATGCTCATAAACCCACGGCGGTGTAGCTCGCTTTTCATATTGTTTACCCGCCTGGCGCAATTGTCTGTAAGCCGTATTCCCTCGGAAAGTGCCTCAAAGGGTTCTTCTATCTTCCAAATGAAGACTTTAGTGGTGGGGTTTACTGTTATAGTTTTGTAAAGTGGCATAAACTTTCAACGGATATTTTGTAGTTTTGCAGACTCAAAATGAGAAACTAAAATTTATTAATGAATGCCCGCGTTTTGGCGGGTATAAAGATAACAAATATGTCGACGAAAACTGTGCCCTATACGGCCTATAAAGTAAAAGATATTTCCCTGGCAGCCTGGGGAAGAAAGGAAATTGAGCTTGCCGAAGCTGAAATGCCCGGGCTTATGAGCCTGCGCGAAGAGTACGGCAACGAACAACCGCTGAAAGGCGCGCGCATTGCCGGTTGCCTGCACATGACCATACAAACGGCCGTACTTATTGAAACCTTGGTTGCCTTGGGCGCGGAAGTGACCTGGAGCTCGTGCAACATTTTCTCAACCCAAGACCACGCCGCCGCAGCCATTGCCGCAGCCGGAATACCAGTATATGCCTGGAAGGGAATGACCGAGGAGGAATTTAACTGGTGCATTGAGCAAACACTTTTCTTTGGCGAGGACCGCAAACCGTTGAACATGATCCTCGACGATGGGGGCGACCTTACCAATATGGTCTTAGACAAATACCCAGAGCTGGCCTCTGGCGTAAAAGGTATTTCGGAAGAAACCACCACCGGCGTGCACCGTCTGTACGAACGCATGAAAAAAGGCACCCTGCCTATGCCGGCCATCAATATTAACGATAGCGTTACCAAAAGTAAATTCGACAACAAATACGGCTGCCGCGAAAGTGCTGTTGATGCCATTCGCCGGGCAACCGATATTATGCTTGCCGGAAAAAGAGTAGTTGTTTGCGGTTACGGCGATGTGGGTAAAGGTACTGCCGCTTCCTTCAAAGGCACCGGCGCCATTGTTACCGTTACCGAAATTGACCCGATTTGTGCGCTACAAGCCGCAATGGATGGTTTCGAAGTGAAAAAACTGGAAACCGTGGTAGGCCAAGCCGATATCGTGATAACCACAACCGGTAACAAAGACATCGTTCGTGGCGAACACTTTGAGGCTATGAAAGACAAGACCATAGTGTGCAACATTGGCCACTTTGACAATGAAATTGACGTGGCCTGGTTAAAGAAGAACCACGGCAACACCCACGTTGAAATCAAACCACAGGTTGATAAATATACCGTGAACGGAAATGACGTAATCCTTCTTGCCGAAGGCCGTTTGGTAAATTTGGGCTGCGCCACCGGCCACCCGAGTTTTGTGATGAGCAACAGCTTTACCAACCAGACCTTGGCCCAAATTGAGCTTTGGAAAAACGGTGAAAACTACGAAAACAAAGTTTATATGCTTCCAAAGCATTTGGATGAAAAAGTAGCCAAACTACACCTTGAGAAAATTGGGGTTGAACTTACCGAGCTACGCCCAGACCAGGCCGAATATATTGGCGTAGAGGTGGAAGGACCGTTTAAGCCAGAATACTACCGATACTAGGAATTGAGATGTCACCCTGAGCGCAGTCAAAGGGTCTTTTAATAAACTAATAACCCTCGCTTAGGTGAGGGTTTTTTTGTGGGGCGAACTTTTAACTTTTTATCGGAAGAAATATTTACTACTTTGAATGGTAGATGAATTATGAGGAAGCAAAAATAAAAGTCCCAAGATTTAACGAAGAATCCGGCTTCTATACCACGAAAAAGCGCTCAAAAATGATGGGCAAAATCCGTGGCAAGAACACCAAGCCCGAACTCGTTTTTAGAAAAGCCCTGTGGAGAAAAGGTGTGCGCTATCGGGTAAACAGCAAGCACCTGCCCGGCAAACCTGATGTTTCCATTAAGAAATATAAATTGGCTATTTTTATAGACGGCGAATTCTGGCACGGCTATAACTGGCCAGAGCGTCGGGAAACCCTAAAAAGCAACCGTGGGTTCTGGCTGCCGAAGATTGAGCGCAATATGCAGCGCGACCGCGAGGTAAACCGTGAGCTGCGGGAGATGGGCTATACCGTTTTCCGCTTTTGGACCCACGAAATAAAGCATAATTTAGACCAGTGCATCAACGATGTGTTGGTATTTATAAACACCGGACAAAATGATTGACTCAAAACTACCCCATATTGAAACCTCCATCTTTGCCACCATGAGCAAAATGGCCCACGAGCACCACGCCCTAAACCTTTCGCAGGGCTTCCCAAATTTTCCCAGCGACCCAGCGTTAAATGCCTTGGTGGACCAAGCGATGAGCGACGGCTACAATCAATACGCCCCTATGCCCGGCGATTTTGAACTGCGGATGGAGATTTCGAAAAAAATTGAAATCCTGCACGGCCATTTTTACAATCCCGAAACCGAAATTACCGTTACGGCCGGGGCCACCCAAGCCATCTTTACCATTATCGCCGCCACAATAAAGAAGGGTGATGAAGTTATTATTTTTACTCCGGCCTATGATTGCTACGCCCCAACCGTAGCGCTTTTTGGCGGGAAAATAGTTCCCATCCAACTGAAACCTCCGACATATGCCGTGGATTGGCAGGAGGTTTCCGATAAGATTTCACCAAAAACCAAAATGATCATCATTAACAGCCCCCACAACCCCAGCGGAATGGTTTTTTCAAAGGACGATATGCTGCAGTTGCAGGACCTGGCCGAAAAACACAACCTTTTGGTATTGAGTGATGAGGTCTATGAGCACATCATTTTTGACGGAAAAACCCATCAAAGCGCCTCCCGGTTTGAAGCATTGGCGAAGCGAAGTTTTATTACGGCGTCCTTTGGCAAAACCTTTCACAATACGGGTTGGAAAATGGGCTATTGCACGGCCCCGGAAAAACTGATGAAAGAGTTCCAAAAAGTGCACCAATTTGTGGTATTTTGCGTAAACCATCCCATCCAAAAGGCGCTGGCCACCTATATAAAGGATGAAGAAAACTATTTGAAGCTCTCAAATTTTTACCAACAAAAACGCGATTTCTTCTTGCATTTACTGGAAGGTTCGCGTTTTCAATGGACGCCCTCGCAAGGCACCTATTTCCAGATGCTCGACTTCTCCCAAATTTCCAAGGAAGGCGATGTCGCCTTTGCGGAAAGACTAACGAAAGAACACAAAATTGCCACCATTCCCACTTCGGTCTTTAATGCTGGAAAGCAGAATTTTAAACAAATACGCGTCTGCTTTGCCAAAACCGATGACACCCTGGAAAAGGCGGCCGCTATTCTAAAACGAATTTAAAAATGGCAAATACCTTAAAAATCACCCTTATCCAAAGTAAACTGCATTGGGAAGACGCCAAAGCCAACCGCGCCATGTTTTCCGAAAAATTCCAGCAGATTAAGCAGGCAACCGATGTGATTATCCTTCCGGAAATGTTTCCCACGGGCTTTTCGATGAATGCCGAAAAACTTGCGGAACCGAACGATGGCGACACCTTACAATGGTTGCGTTCCGAAGCCAAAAAACACGACACAGCCATCACGGGCAGCGCAATCATTTTTGACCTGCCAGCCGATAAGGCGGGAAACCGCAAATTTTACAACCGGCTGTTTTTTGTATTTCCCGATGGCAGTTACAAACAATATGACAAAAGGCACACCTTTACCCTGGCGCGGGAAAATGAGACCTACGCCTCAGGCACCGAAAAACTGGTTTTGGAGTACAAGGGCTGGAAGATTTGCCCGCTGATATGCTACGACCTTCGCTTTCCCGTATGGGCAAGGAATACGGAAGATTATGACCTGTTGATTTTTATTGCCAATTGGCCAAAGGCCAGGGTCTATGCCTGGGACAGCCTGCTAAAGGCCCGCGCCATTGAAAACATGGCCTATTGCGCAGGTGTGAACCGGGTGGGCCTTGACGGCAACGGGCACGAATACAATGGCCATTCGGCGGTGTATGATGTGTTAGGAAAACAGATTTCGCAAACCAATTTTGAGGATGAATTTACGGAGACCTTGGTTTTGGAAAAGGAACATATTGAAACCAATCGTAAAAAGTTGCAGTTTCTGAAGGATCGCGACGGTTTTACTTTAACGTAAACGTCTCATTCAAGCTCCAGTTGGCGCGCACCTCAATCTGTTTGGGATAGTAGATTATCCTTTCAGGCTGTAGGCGGTTAAGGAAGCTGCCGGTATCCCATTGGCCATTTTGGTTTTCGTCGTAAATAATTCGCAGAAAGTACTTATCTGGGGTAAGTTCATCAAAAAAGACGGCCTCGTTCTCTGTTAAATATCTTTCCGCAACCACCTGGTACTTGCTGCCCAATATCTGCACAATCATCGGAAATTGGCGGGCATTTACCAAGCTAAGGTTAAGAGTTCCATAATCTGAAACAAGTCTTGTTTTTACATTGAACCGAAGCGTGTCGTGGGTATTCTCAAAAAAATCGACCAGGGCTCCGGGCAAAAGGGTGATACTATAACTCTGGTCTTCCTTTTTCGGGAAAATGACTTTGGCCCGATTGAATTTATGGTCAATGGTGACGGTCGGCTCCAAAACCGCGGAATCCTTATCCATTATTCTAAATTGTGCAATGTCATAAGAAACCAAGGGAATATTGGCACGCAGCATAAAAGTATCCCGCTGGGTAAAATAGCCTGTTTTTAGGGGTGAAATTTTTAGCGAGTCGGCATACATCTCCCGCATCCGAACGGTAGCGGTGTCTATTTGCCGGCCATTTTTTACCCGGAACACAAGCGAGTCAACCTGTATCGCAGGTTTAAACCAATAATGTACGGTATCCTTGGTTTCATCCTTAAAGGTTTTGAAGGTATAATCGTCCGGCACTTCAGAAAGAAGGTTGATGGCAAGGCTGTCTGCCATACCTTCATAACCGAATACCAAATGGTTTTTGCCCACTTGGCCGGCCCGAACAAAGTTGTAATCCGGAATTTCCTTGAATAAGGTAAGGATATAGGTAGAATCGGTGGGTACGGTTACCGTTTCTTCCACAAAGGCAATCTTGTCGTTTTTGGGTTGAAACATGTAGTCGTTGGTCTTTTCCTTTAGCGCCATCAACAAGTATTCACCCGCTTTAAGGTTAGAAAGCTCAAAGGCCCCTGTACTGTCTTTGGTAACAGTGATATAGCGTGGTTTTTCGGAATAAATAATGGAATCGTTATAGGCTTCATCCTTTTCATATAACATTACCGTAGTGGGAATTTCGGGCGCTATAAGTTGGGCATCCCTCACCCGCCCGGTAAGTTTCAGGCTGTCTATATAACTGCCGGTAGAAAACACATATTTAAAATATGGATATACATTCCCCTCATTATTGTCCACAATACTATTTCCAAAGTTGAAGGAATAGGTGGTGTTGGGCAAAAGCGTATCCTGCAGCTTTATTTTCAATGTCTTTGAAGTACTCAGCGGGGTGATAATAGGGGCGTATTCCATGGGCGGGGAAATGATGAGCTGCTGGTTTACGTCTTTTAACTTGATGTATTCGTCAAAACGGATCTCAATTTCATCACCCTGAAAATTGGTACTGTAGTTTTCCGGACTGCTGCGCACGATCACGGGCGGAATGGTATCTCGCGGCCCGCCGGAGGGAGTGCCTTTTTTGGCGCAATCAACAAAGGCGAGCATGAACAGCAGGGCAATGGGTATGTAAAGGAAGCGGTGTTTCAAATCAAGTGCTTTTTTATGCGGTCTGGAAAAACAATTTAAATCTTTTTAATTCCCGCTGAAAATTGCCCAAAAATAAGCAATACCTGCCAACTAATGAGTAACCCGCCCCAACTATTGCCTACTGGGCCACGGCCATGGTGGCAATACTGATGCTTACATTGTTGGCCTTTAGCAACTGCAGGGCACATTTTTCAAGGGTGGCGCCGGTGGTGATGATGTCGTCAACCAGCAGAATGTGCTTGTTGTTGATAGCCTGCAAATTCTGGATTGTAAATACTTCCTCGGCCTCAAAGCGCAATATCCTGGTCTTGAAAACCTGCGAACCCGATTTTGAAATCTTGATCAATACGTCATCGCGATAAGGGACCTTTAGCGCCTTGGCTATTTCCTTGCCAAAGCCCGCTACTTGGTTAAACCCGCGCTTTCGTAATTTTTGTTTGTGCAACGGTACAGGTATTACCATATCTATGGCGTTGTAATTGGCATCATCGGCAAGTTCGGCCCCCAGCCATTTTCCGAAAAAGGAGCTCACCTCCTGCTTGCCCCTATACTTGAGCTGGTGCAACAGGGCCTGCGATAAACCTCTCTTTTGAAAATAAATCAAGGCCGTGGCATTTTTGACCAAAATCCTTCCGTAAAATCTGTCTTTTAGCTCTTCGTTCCCCGTTCTATGGAAAACGGCCAAGGGAAGGTGGTGAATGCAATGCGAGCAAAGGGTCTTTTCTGCCCCAAGCAATTCTTGGCAGCCCAAGCAAACCCTGGGAAAGAGCAGATTTAACATAATTTAGGATTTTTTACCATTTTATAAACGTTTGCCAACGAAATACCTACCTACTTTTACCCCCTGTAACTTAACTTCTTATAAATATGAGTATTGAGAACGAAAACAACAGTGGAAAATTCAAAATCCTTATCGGTGTTCTTTCCGTTTTGTTGATTGCATTGGCCGTATATACCGTTACTCTTTTCAACGACAATAAAGCTACGATTTCAAACCTTGAAACGCAAAAAGCAGATATTGAACAGGAACTGGAAGGGCTTATAGCCAACTATGACGAAGTAATAAAGGAAAACGAGCTGAAGGACAAAGACTTGCTGGCAGCCCGCGAACGCATCGAGGTGCTTCTCGATTCAGTAAAGGATGCCGAAGCCAATGTCGCGCTTATCCAACGCTATAAGGCAGAGATAAACAGATTGAAACAAGAGCGCGCCATGCTTTTTAAACGCGCCGATAGCCTGATAGCCGCCAACAAACGTTTGGCCCTGGAGCGGGACAGCACTTCTACCGAACTTGAAAATACAAAATTGGTGGTTGATTCGGTAAGTCAGGAAAATTTGGCCATGAACGAAACCATCAAGAAGGGTTCCATCGTCAAAGCCACCGATCTTCGCGGTGAGGCCGTGATTATCCGCAACAGCGGCAAGGTGGTTGATACCCGCCGTTCCAGTAGGGCCGACAAGATTAGGGCCTGCTTTACGCTAACTCCAAACGCCATTGCCAAAAAAGGTGACCGCATTCTCTATGTGCAGGTAATCAACCCCAAGGGAGTGATGATGGGAGACAATACCGTAAAACAGTTTGAGGAGAAAAACCTGAACTACAGTGCCTCGACCAATGTGTTTTATGAAAACGAGGAGCTTGACGTTTGTATCTTGGTCAATGCCAGGGAGAGCAACCTCATCGAGGGGGTTTATACCCTTAATCTCTTTGATGGGCCCAACCTCACTGCTTCCACCACCATGACCTTGAAATAAGCTAATTTGGTTTACTGGTAAAATAAGCCTTTAAAATAAATGAAGCCGCTGTGAACTTATCACGGCGGTTTTTCTATTTTTGCGCTATGGCAAACAACGACGATCAATTCAAGAAAGTAATCTCCCACGCAAAGGAGTACGGTTATATTTTCGCCTCGAGCGAAATTTATGACGGGTTAAGCGCCGTTTACGATTATGCGCAAAACGGCGTGGAGCTTAAAAAGAACATACGCGAATATTGGTGGCGCAGCATGGTCTATATGCACCAGAACATCGTGGGCATTGATGCCGCAATCCTGATGCACCCCACTACCTGGAAAGCCTCGGGCCACGTAGATGCCTTCAATGACCCACTGATAGACAATAAAGACTCCAAAAAACGCTACCGCGCCGATGTGCTCATAGAAGACTATGCCGAAAAACTTAACCAAAAGGCACAAAAGGAAATAGAAAAGGCCAAAAAGCGTTTCGGCGAAAGCTTTGACGAGGAGCAGTTTGTTACCACCAATCCACGGGTGGTGCGGTATCTGGAAGAACAGCGCCGCGTTTTGGAGCGTATGGCCCAATCCCTTGAAAAAGAAGACCTGGCCGATGTGAAGGCCCTCATCGAGGAGCTGGGAATTGCAGACCCCGATACGGGTTCAAAAAATTGGACCGAAGTGCGGCAGTTCAACCTGATGTTTGGCACCAAATTGGGCGCGTCGGCTGAAAGTGCCATGGACCTTTATCTACGGCCCGAGACTGCCCAGGGTATTTTTGTGAACTTCCTAAACGTGCAAAAAAGCGGAAGGATGAAAATTCCCTTCGGTATCGCACAAACCGGAAAGGCCTTCCGCAACGAAATTGTGGCCCGGCAGTTTATTTTCCGTATGCGCGAGTTTGAGCAGATGGAAATGCAATTCTTTGTACGCCCGGGCGAGGAACTGAAATGGTATGAATACTGGAAGGAAACCCGCCTGAAATGGCATCTGTCCCTAGGAATGGGCAAAGAAAACTACCGCTTCCACGACCACGAGAAACTGGCCCATTACGCCAATGCCGCAGCCGATATCGAGTTTAATTTCCCTTTCGGTTTTAAGGAATTGGAAGGCATACATTCCCGCACCGATTTTGACCTTAAGGCCCACGAAAAATATTCTGGCAAGAAACTGCAGTTTTTTGACCACGAACTGAACGAGAGCTACGTGCCCTATGTGGTTGAAACCTCTATCGGCCTAGACCGCATGTTCCTTGCCGTGCTGAGCAATTCACTGCAGGACGAAACCCTGGAAGACGGAAGCGAGCGTACGGTGCTGAAGATTCCCGCTATATTGGCCCCAGTGAAAGCCGCAGTGCTTCCCCTTATAAAACGGGATGGCCTGCCGGAAATAGCACAAAAAATAATTGAAGACCTGCAGTGGGACTACAACGTAAGCTATGATGAGAAAGATGCCGTGGGCCGCCGCTACCGCCGGCAGGATGCCGCCGGCACGCCTTTCTGCATCACCGTAGACCACCAAACCCTGGAGGACGATACGGTCACCATTCGCCATCGCGATACTATGGAGCAGGAACGCATTAAGATTTCAGCAATTTCAGACAAGTTAGAGGAAAGCATTTCATACAAAACCTGGCTCTCCCAATAATTTTTTTAAGTGGTTAATTCTATATACTGAAAGAGGAGGGTATTGATTTATCCTCCTTTTTTTTTTTGAGACATGAGATTTGAGACTTGAGACTTGAGACGTGAGATTTGGGATTTGGGATTTGGCATTTGAGACGTGGGATATGAGATGGAGCCGTGAATGACATACGCTCCCTTCAAGGAAAAAATTCTTCTTCAACACCTTACTTTGAATCGCCGGGATTAATCATGGCCGAGCATTTATATGCTTCAGATAAAAACTTGGGTTTACTCCTATTCATCCCGGTTCTCAATTTTGGTCAGTTCTACGGGGTCGGCCTTTTCACAACGGCTCATTCGTCTCAGATTGCGGTATTTTACCCAAACGGTCACATTATCCCGCCTAAATTCCTCAGGTAGATTTACCGGATCAACATAATAGAAATCCTTTTCCCCATCCTTAAACTGTATGGCGTATTCACAATCATCTGCCAGGTCTGAGTAGATGATGCGGCCGGGCAAATAGCCATCGGCCAACATTTGTGCCGCCATTTCCTTTTTTGCCTCAATTTCGGCCGCGCTGTTGGTCTCAAGATCGGCATCAGATTTTGGCACAGTGCCACAGGCAAAAATCATGATGGTGCATACTAAAAAGATAGATTTTGGTATCATAGCGACAAATTGAAAGGTTCAAGGTACAAAATTTAAAAATAGGCCCGCAACTGCACGGTACCGGTATGTACCGTCTTGGTAGTTTGGCTCTTGCGGCCCATATAGTTTAGGTTGGCATCAAGATATTTGGTTATGCGTTTTTGGAAGAGCAAGCGCCAGGTATAATTGGTGCCGGGCTGCAACCCCTCCAGCATCTGATAAGCCACGGGCGAAAATGGGCTGCCATTGAAACGGTTGTCTATATAATTGAACTCGCCATTGATGGAAACTTTTTCCATATTGGAATACGCAAATGAAACGCCCACCGTCTGCCTTTTCAACGATTCCTTTTCGCCCAGGGCATTGTCTTGGTTTGAGAAGTTATAAAACACATCAAATCGGGTCTGGCGGTTCAACAGATATGAAATTTTAGGATTCAGTTCATACGAGTCGATGAGATAATTTCGGTTTGCAAAATTTTCCGAAAGGCTCTCGGTACTTCCCTTGGCCCCTTTTAGATTGAGCAACCAGCTGTCCCAAAATTTATGGTTGAAGTTGAGCTGATGGCTTTTTAGCTCATTCCGCTGAATGCCAACCGCCAAC
>CAYSLM010000012.1:0-31923 GCA_964431895.1 uncultured Aequorivita sp. | reverse complement strand
CATACTAAGGAAATGTTATAAAAATTATTTTCAAATATAAAAAATCCCGGCAATAAGCTCCGGGATTTATAACAAAAAGAATATAGGTCTCTATTAATAATAGGTATATCGCCTTACCTGTGCAATATACTTGGCCAAGCGGATCACTTGGTGGCTATAGCCATATTCATTATCATACCAAACATATATAACAATGTTTTTGCCATCCTCGGTAACGATGGTGGCGTTGCTGTCGAAAATGGCCGGAGCCGATGAGCCTACGATATCGCTGGAAACGAGCTCGTTGCTCAGCGAGTATTTTATTTGCTCTACCAGTTCGCCCTCAAGGGCATATTTCTTCATAGTCGCGTTTAGGTCTTCTTTACTTGTCGGTTTGGCCAGTTCCAGGTTTAGGACTACCAGCGAGCCATTGGGTACAGGCACGCGGATGGCGTTGCTGGTCAATTTTCCCGCCAGTTCTGGCAAGGCCTTGGCCACGGCACTTCCGGCCCCGGTCTCGGTGATTACCATATTGAGCGCCGCAGCACGGCCCCGGCGGTATTTTTTGTGCATATTGTCAACCAGGTTCTGGTCGTTGGTATAGGCGTGAATGGTTTCCAGATGCCCGCGTACCACGCCATAGGAATCCTCAATGGCCTTTAGGACGGGCGTAATGGCATTGGTAGTACAGGAAGCGGCCGAAAAAATATCCACTTTTTCAGGATCGTAGTCGGTTTGGTTTACCCCGTGCACGATGTTGGGTACGCCTTTGCCGGGCGCGGTAAGCAGTACCTTGGAAACGCCTTTGGCCTTTAAATGGCGGCCCAAAGCCTCTTCATCACGGAAGGCACCGGTATTGTCAATAACCAGGGCGTTTTCAATACCGTATTTCGTGTAGTCAATATCTTCTGGATTGTTGGCCGAAATGATATGAACAGTAGTCCCATTTATGATCAGGGCGCTATTTTCCAAATCGGTTTGTACAGTGCCCGGAAACTCACCGTGCACTGAATCATTCTGAAGGAGGGAGGCACGCTTTTCAAGCACGGTCTGGTCCATATTGCCACGTACCACGATAGCGCGCAGGCGCAGCTGGTTGCCCTGGCCGGTGCGGGTCATGAGTTCACGGGCCAAAAGGCGGCCAATTCTACCAAAACCATAAAGCACCACGTCTTTGGGAACAATGCTCTTGCTTTCCTTGGCGTTTTTCAGTTTGTCTGAAACGAAGGCCAGCGCATTTGAATATTTATCGTCTTCCAGATGGAACTCATACGTAAGTTTCCCAATATCCAGTTTTGCGGGGGGAAGGTCCAAGGTTTTGATGGCCTGCGCAATTTCAACCGAATCAAAAATGGAGATGGGTTTTTGTACAAATTCGCCCGCATATTCGTGAAGGTTCAAGATCTCGCTCACGTTGCGGTCTATCAATGGATTGCGGAAAAGCACCAGCTCGATGGACTTGTCGTACCAAAGATCGCTAATGATCTTAATAAATTCTACTGAAGCTTTTCGCCGGTCGGTTTGAAAAGACAGTTCTTTTTCATAAACGTCATCAAAACTCATAAGGAAGGATTTTTAGGGGTTTAAAATTTGCTGCAAAAGTACTCATTTTCATCATCTCGCGGAAATATATCCCGAAAATAAAAACACCGTTGAAGATGGTGGTTTTCAACGGTGTTTGATAAGCTATTGTTTTTCCCGGCTATCGAAATATGAACGAGTTTATGTTGCCGGCTGTATCCATAAAGGTCATCTTAATAGGTGAGCGGTAGTCGCGCTGGGTCATGATTCTTTTTACGTCGTCAATATTGTGGACGGGTTCATCGTTGAGCTGGGTTATCACGATGCCTTCCAGTTTATATCGCGCCACTTCGGGGGTCAGGGCCCGCGTTACTACCACGCCGTTCTTTAAGCCGCGTTCCTTCAGCTCGGCTTTGGTGGTATTTTTAACCTCCAGGCCCAAGTCATCTATGGAAAAGGTTTCCAGTTTTTCAAGTTTTACGGGTATTACCGTTTCCTTGCCATTTCTCAGGACGGTTACGTCTACAACGTCATTGGGTCTTTTTGAGCCTAGGTAGCCCGCCATATCGGCAAATTTGTTGATGGTGACCCCATCCAATTGTTTGATGATATCGCCTTCCTTGATGCCGCCTTTATCGGCTCCGCTTCCTTTTTCTATTCCGCCCACGTAAACGCCCTGGGTTTCGTCAACGCCCAATTTATCGGCCAGGGCAGAGTTTAGGCTGCCTACCTGAATACCCAAAATTCCGCGCTGTACGTTTCCGTATTCCAAAATATCCTCGATAACCTTTCTGGCATTGTTTGAGGGCACCGCAAATGAATAGCCCACATAGCTTCCCGTTTCTGAGGTAATTGCCGTGTTAATGCCAATGAGCTCGCCCCGCGTATTGACCAGTGCGCCACCACTGTTTCCGCGGTTTACGGCTGCATCGGTCTGCAAAAAGGCCTGGGGGTTGCCATCAAATTGGTTCAGGTCGCGGGCCTTTGCGCTTATTATTCCGGCCGTGACCGTAGAGGTAAGGTTGAAGGGGTTGCCCACGGCCAGGACCCACTCGCCCAGCTTTACATTGTTTGAATCGCCAAAAGGAATAAAAGGAAAATCTTCATCGCCATCAATCTTGATCAGGGCAATGTCTGTGGCCGGGTCTGTACCTATCAGTTTTGCCGTGTAGGTCCTATTGTTGTTTAGGGTTACTTCCAGGTTGGTGGCGTTGGCAATAACGTGGTTGTTGGTCACAATATACCCGTCTGGCGAGATGATTACCCCACTGCCACTGCCTATGCGGGCCCGCGGTTGGCCTCCGCCCTGAAAGTACTCAAATATATTTGTGGGCTGCCGGCTCACGGTCATGTTCTTCACGTGAACCACGGCATGGACGGTTTTTTCGGCCGCCTCAGTAAAATCGGTATTCATTTCGGCCCCCGTGGCGGCAAAATTGGTGGGAATAAAATTTGAAAATTCCTGCGGTGCGAAGGACACATGCTCCTTTTCCTCAAAGAACTTATAACCGCCCAGGGTAAGTGCTCCCGCAAACACCGCTACTACAAATAAACGGATTGTCTGTTTCATTGTAAATTGAATTTTATGATTAAAAAATTATTTCTGTATGTAAAAAATTTGGCACACTGCTTTAAAAGTTTTAACCCTTTAAGAAATAGGGATCCAAACCTTATTTTGAAGAAATCCGGGAAGGATTGCCTCTACAAATTTAACAACCATAAATAGAAAAAAGTATGCCATAAAAAGGAGTTTAACTTGCATTTAACGCCAGCGTTTAAACGTTTGCCCAAAGAGCTTTTGCTATCTTTGCGCGGTCATGGATGAAATTACGTTTTATAAATATCAGGGTACCGGCAACGATTTTGTGGTTATCGATAACCGCAAAAACAGTTTTCCCAAGGAAGATACGGCGCTGGTTGCCCAACTGTGCCACCGGCGGTTTGGCGTGGGTGCAGACGGGTTGCTTTTGCTAGAAAATGACGATAGTTGCCATTTTAGTATGATCTATTACAACAGTGATGGCAATCTGGGGACCATGTGCGGCAACGGCGGTAGATGCCTGGCGCATTTTGCCCGGTTTCTGGGCATAGGTGCGCAGCAGGTTAATTTCAATGCTGTTGATGGCCCACATCGGGCAGAGGTTATTGGCAATTGGGTAGCCTTGCAAATGCAGGACGTGGAAAATGTTTCGGTATTTGATGATCATATTTTTTTGGATACCGGCTCACCCCACCACGTGCAGATGGCCAGCGAACTGGAGGAGAAAGATGTTACCCTTCAGGGCAGGGCCATCCGAAACAACCTTTATGGTAAGGAAGGGGCCAATATAAATTTTGTGGAACAAAAGGAGGCTGACGTTTTTTCAGTAAGAACCTATGAACGAAGGGTGGAAGCCGAGACCCTTTCCTGTGGCACAGGGGTTACGGCTGTGGCCATCGCAATGTTTGAAACGGGCAAAACCAACTGCACCAAGATCACACTCAATACCCTTGGGGGGCAGCTGCAGGTGCGTTTTACCAAAGAGAACTCCAGATATGGGAATGTTTATCTGGAAGGCGAAGTGAACCAGGTCTTTAAAGGAATTTGGAAATGGAAACACTAAAGGGCAACCACATTTTTCTGCGGGCACTGGAGCCAGCCGATCTCGATTTTCTCTATACGGTTGAAAACGATGAAAACTTGTGGAATGTAAGCAATACAACGTCGCCCTTTTCCCGACATATACTTCAGGACTACTTAAACAACAGCCATAGGGATATCTATGAGGTAAAACAGTTGAGGCTGGTGATCTGCAAAAGCGAGAATGCATCTCCCCTGGGTTTTATTGACCTTTACGACTTCGATCCCAAACACCGGCGCGTAGGGGTGGGTATAGTTATCTATTCTGATGACGAAAAGAGAAAAGGCTATGCCCTGGAAGCGCTGAAGCTGGTGTGCCGCTTTGCGTTTAAACACATCGCTGTACATCAAATCTATGCCGGAATCACAGAAAATAACCAGGCGAGTATTAAACTTTTTGAGAAGGCCGGTTTTGAGCGCAGTGGCACAAAAAAGGAATGGATCTATGCCGATGGAAAATATTTGAGTGAATATTTTTACCAATTAATGGCTTCAACAAAATAAAGAATTAAATGTACATAAAAAGAATATTGCTGATTATCGTATTGCTGGGTGCCGTGGCCATGGGCTGGTTTGCCTGGTATGTTTATGACACTGCCTTTTCGGGTAACACGGCCTTCAACAATGCCGAAGCCCATGTATTCATAGGTAGCAACGCATCCATAGACGATGTGATTGAGCAATTGGAACCTTTACTGAAGGATACCGAATCATTTTACGTTGTGGCCAACCAGAAAAAATACACTTCCAATATAAAACCCGGGCATTTTATTATAAAGAAGGGAATGACCAATAATGATATTATCAACACCTTGAGAAGTCGCAACATTCCCGTAAATGTCAAGTTTAACAACCAGGAGCGTCTCGAGGACCTCGCGGGCCATGTGGCCAACCAGATTGAGGCCGATAGCCTTTCCCTGCTCAAGGCCATGCGCGATCCGAAATTTTTAAGGGAAGTAGGTTTGAATGAAGAAACTGCTCTTTCATTATACATTCCCAATACGTATGAATTCTACTGGAACAGCTCTGCCCAAACCTTCCGCAACCGGATGAAGAAAGAGCACCGAAGGTTCTGGGGGGGCGAGAGAAACCAAAAAGCCGAAGCATTGGGCCTTACCCAGGAAGAAGTCATGGCTCTGGCCGCCATAGTGCAAAAAGAAACGGCCCAGGTGGAAGAACGGCCGCGGGTGGCAGGAGTATATCTCAATAGGTTAAAGGCCGGGATGTTGCTGCAGGCCGATCCTACGGTTATCTATGCCCTTAAAAGAGAGACAGGCGACTATAACCAAATAATAAAAAGAGTGCTTTACAAGGATCTTGAGCTGGATTCCCCATACAATACCTACAAATATGGCGGCGTGCCTCCGGGGCCCATTACCATGCCCGATATTTCTTCAATAGATGCCGTTTTGAATCCGGAAAAACACGATTACTACTATTTCGTGGCCGATGTTGACAACCTCGGGTACCACAAATTCTCCAAAACCCTTGCCCAGCACAACGCCAACAAGGCCAAATATGTACGGTGGCTGAACCGCCAAGGCCTTAACAGATAGCCTATTATTTGGTCCAGGCGTAAAATGTTAAAACTAGGCCTACGGCTGGGTTAAAAATTGTTAACAGTGGCTCTGTCAAGGCGATTTTCGGTACTTTTATTTTTCATAAGTGGTTGGCAACCAGCACAAATAAATGGTTGCCCAAACGTTCTTTGGCACAATAATTTCATATTACGCGGGCGAACACGTGTTTGCCGAAAATGTGTGTTTGCTTAACGAAAGATTTATTTCGCCATCGTACAAAACGGTGGCGCAATAATTATAACTTTTAAAACTAAGTAAAACATGACGAAACGTTTTATGAAATTGTCTGCGCTGCTGGCCGTGGCGGCTTTTGTCGCAATGGCATTCTCTTCAAAGAAAGAGAATTACAGCAGTTCTATTTTCACTACAGATATCATTGGGGACGTTGCCCATGTTCCCTTTGAATATGAAGTGAATCTGAATTCCCAAGATAGTGTTCCCTTTCTTGGGAAGTCGTACCTAGGTTTCTGTTATGACCTCGGCTTTAGCGAAAGCAGTGGCAATTACAGAGCCGTGAACAGATTGGGCTATCTGGGCAAATACCAGTTTGGCCGTTCTGCCCTTCAATGGGTAGGTATTCGCAATGCTTCCCGGTTTTTGAACTCCCCTTTGTTGCAGGAGAAGGCCTTTGAGGCACTCATCTCCAAAAACAAATGGGTACTCCGGGACTATATTGCCAAGTTTAACGGCCAGACCATCAATGGTGTTAGGATAACCGAATCGGGCCTAGTGGCCGCGGCACATCTGGGAGGTGCCGGAAATGTGATGAAATTTCTGGACAGCGATGGAGAAATCGTATTTGAAGATGCCAATCATGTAC
The DNA here is from genome assembly GCA_964431895.1 of uncultured Aequorivita sp. GTDB lineage: Bacteria > Bacteroidota > Bacteroidia > Flavobacteriales > Flavobacteriaceae > Aequorivita. Next base: position 25,403 of record CAYSLM010000012.1, on the reverse strand, counting down.
CAATTACAACGTATATGAAACGCTTTGTAGGATATGATGTATCGCAAATACTTCCAGACAATAACGCCAGGGCGACATTATAATTATTGAAGAAGCCAGGTTGACAGGCCTGGCTTTTTTATTTAATATTTCTTTAACACACTGCAAATCAGCTTTATAAAAAAAATTGTATCTTTGCGCGCTGAAATAAAGATACCACTTGGTATTTGAATTCAAAACAAAGAATGAGAAAAAAACTATTTCTGATTACAGTTTTACTTGTTGCTACCGTATTGGTAGGAACAGGATTTATGTCAAAAGAAAGTTATGATTTTTCGACCTTCAGTACCTCGGGCCTGGAGCTTAATTACAATGTACCTACCGAGGCTGAGGTTGCCCTTTATGTGGAGCCCGTTACGCCGAGGTTTTATCTTTTTCTCGGAAAATCATACGTAGGATTCAAAGAAGCCTTGGGCTTTAAGGAATCTAGAGGAAACTACCATATCGTCAACGATTATGGATATATGGGAAAATATCAGTTTTCCAGAGCTACCCTTCGCATGATCGGCTTTAGGAACACCGAGAACTTTCTGTATAATACCCAGCAGCAGGAAGCTGCTTTTTTAGCCTATACCTCATTAAATAAATGGGTTTTGCGCCGAGACATCAAGCGCTATGTAGGCAAGACCATTGGCGGGGTAAAAATTACCGAATCGGGCATACTTGCTGCGGCGCATCTTGCCGGGGCAGGCAATGTGAAGAAGTTTTTACGCAGTGGCGGCCAAACCGGCTTTCAAGATGCCAATGGCACGTCAATCAGGTATTATTTAAAAAAGTTTTCCGGATACGACACTTCGCATATCGTGCCGAATAAAAAACCAAGGGTTATTTAAGTTCTATCCCTGAATGATAAACAAGGTGGGCCTTTTATGGAGGTCCACCTTTGTTTTTTTCCACCTGTCAACTGAAAAAGTTTTGATGAATTCGGTTGGCAGGGTGAGGTCACAGGCAACGCAGATCTGGGTCTGGTCTGCTAGCGTTTCAAGCAAGCTTTCCATCATCTGGTTGTTGCGATAGGGCGTTTCTATAAAGAGTTGGGATTGGCCCAAATCCCTTGATTGTTTTTCCAGCCGTTTCAGCGTTCTTTTTCGTTCTTCCCGATCTATGGGTAAATAGCCGTTGAACGCAAAATTTTGGCCGTTAAGGCCGCTGGCCATCATTCCCAATAATAGGGAGGATGGACCAACCAGAGGAACCACGGTTATGCCTTTTTCGTGAGCAAATTTAACGGCGCGGGCACCGGGGTCGGCAATTCCCGGACAGCCGGCATCACTTATTATTCCTATGTCATGACCGTTTTGGCAAGGATCGAGCATGGGCGGGATCTCCTCGGGCTGGGTAAATTTATTGATCTGGCTTATCATCAATCCAGATTGTTTCTTATCCGGTACTATGCTTTTTATAAACCGCCGCGCATCTTTTTCGTGCTCTACAATATAATGGTCTATTTTCTCAATCGTTTTTTTTACCGAAATGGGCAATACGGCCAGGGGAGCCACCTTACCCAACGGGCAAGGGATAAGGTAGAGTTTTCCTTGGTTTGGCGACATACTATTGGATGATTATCTTTTTTACGGCCACTTGACCTTTCTTTGAAGTGATTTTGGCAAAATAAACTCCCGAAGCCAAATAGCCCAGTGAAAAAGTATCCTGCCCACTTTGAATATTTTTCTTAGAAAGAATCACTCTTCCCTCTGCATCCAATATTTTAATCCCCGAAAGAAGGCCGTTGTTCAAACTGAAGGTAATATCCGCCTTGGTAGGGTTGGGATAGATTCTCAATAAGTTTTCAAAGGAATTTTCGGGCGTACCAGCTATCTGCCCGCCCTCAATTTTATAAATGCTTCCGCCCAGATCAAGGATATAGAGTTCCTTGTTGATGTCTTCCCCAAAACTGGACCAGTTGCCGGAAAAATTGCCGTGGTCTATCAGATTTCCTGAACTGTCTACGGTGCCGATCATCCCGCTACAGAAATCAGCAAAAAAATAATATCCTTCAATATCGGTATAAACCGAGCCACGGTACACATAGCCGCCGGTGATGGAGCAATTTCCGTTGGAGTGGTCATATTCGGCCAACGGAAAGGTGTAGTTCGCTGGGGGCAGGCAACCCTGGGTATTGAAGGGTTGCGAGCCTTCATAGCATCGCCATCCGTAGTTGGTTCCGCCCTCTGATATTGGGGTTCTGTTTATTTCCTCGCGGCTGGTCTGGCCTACATCGGCTATCCAGATATGGTTCGCGGTTAAATCAAACGAAAAACGCCAGGGGTTTCTCAAGCCGTAGGCCCAGATTTCGGGTCTGGCATCTGGATTTCCCAAAAAAGGATTGTCTGCAGGTATGCCGTAATTGTTTCCCCCGGAAGGGTTGTCAACATCAATTCTAAGTATTTTGCCCAATAGAAGATTAATGTTTTGGGCCCGATCATCGGGGTCGCCACCGCCGCCGCCATCACCCGAGGAAATGTAAAGGTATCCATCGGGGCCAAAATCGAGATTGCCTCCATTGTGGTTTGAAAAAGGCTGGGTGTAGCCAAGAATGGGCCATTCGCTATTGGGATTGGCCAGATCTGCATTGGTTGGGTCTACAGAAAATCTTGAAATCTGGGTGTTGCCGTTGGGCTTGGTATAGTTGACAAAAAAATAACCGTTGTTACTGTAGTCTGGGTGAAAGGCAAGCCCCAGCAGGCCACGCTCATTGCCGGTTGATATCTGGCTGCTTAGATCTAAAAATGGTGTGGCGTTTACCGTGCCATCGGGCTGGATGATCTTTATTTTCCCGCCCTGTTCCACGACAAACAACCTGCCGTCACCAGCGTGCCGCAAACCCAGCGGACTGGTAAACCCACTCTTGAACAGGGTGAGTGAGACCTGTTGCGGAAACGCTGAAAAGCTAAGTAAAAAGGAAAAAAGGACTACGGCGGTTGCTCTCATGGCATTTATTTTTTAGGTGATGCACTAAAATACGAAATAAGAAGGCTACTTAAAGCCGTTTTGCTATTTTTTCGCAGGCTTCATCCAGCATGCGGTACACATTTTCAAAGCCCTCGTTGCCTCCGAAGTAAGGGTCGGGCACATCAACGTTTTCACCGGGAAATATTTCTTCGAGTATCAGTTTGACCTTGGCCCGGTGGTCATCGTTTTTGGCAAGCGCCAGCAGGTCTTCCTTGTTTGAGTTGTCCATGACATAGATGGTGTCATACTTTTCAAAATCACTGGGGTCAAACTGCCTTCCACGTTGGTCTGTGATATCGATATCATACTTTTGGCCAATGGCAATACTGCGCTTGTCGGGCAGTTCGCCCACGTGCCAGTGTCCTGTACCGGCAGAATCAATTTGTACTTTTTGTGGGTCTACCTTGCTCTTAAGAATGCCCTCAGCCAGGGGAGAGCGGCATATATTGCCCAGGCAGACCATTAGAATTTTACGTTTTTGCAAAATACTTCAATTTTAATGATTGGATAACTTGTGGGTACCGGCCTCCTCTTTGGAATAATACAGAAAAAGCTCGGCGCCCCATTTGGGTAAAGCTACTGAAATTTTAAGGAAGTTTTGGAATTTTCCTTTGTTCGAATCAATGGCTTGACACGAAAAAACAGGTCATCACCATTAAAAAAACCCCGCGGTTGGCGAGGTTTTTACCTTTCTTGGGTTCGTGGTGCAATTAACCGGTAATATCGCTAGTCTCGGTTTTGGTTTTGTTTTTCAGTTGGTCAAACTTTCCCGAAATGGATTCTTCCACCTCACCGACCTTCTCCTTAATTTTTCTGCCCGTTTCGTTGGCCTTGTTCTTAAGGCGTTTTTTTTCGTCGGGCGTTAGGTTTTTATACTTCCAAAATGCAAACGCTCCGGCAGCTACACCCAGTAGTGCCAATAGTCCTTTTCCTTTATTGTTCATAGTTTTTCGTTTTTTATGTTTTGTGTGAAGATACAGCTTTATTTGCGCACCATAAACAGTTGAAACTGACTTTAATATTTATTTAATACACGGCAGATTGTTTTATCAATATTGTCTTAAATTTTCGGTTTAAGAAAAAGTTACTCTCTTGCTGAAATGCCCCACGCAACTTCCTGGGTGAAACTTTTTTTTGGATCCCTAATCCATTTCCAGGATAAATTTTTGAATTTATTTCATATCTTTAAAAAGCAAAAACACCCATTCCCACATTCTTAAACTACTGTCTTGGAAAGCTATGATCCCGAATGGATAGGGGCGTCTTGCATCTGAAATTTTTGATTACTAACCAAAACAGCTATACAGATGAAAATTTATGACGACAAACACATCAAGAACGTGGTTTTTGTGGGGGCCCACGACAGCGGAAAGACCACCCTGGCCGAGACCATGCTCTTTGAGGCCGGCCTCATTAACCGCCGCGGGACCGTGGAGGGCAAAAATACCATATCCGATTACCACGACCTGGAACACGAAAGAGGCAACTCGGTCTTTGCCACCCCGTTGCACACCGAATGGCGCAATTACAAGATCAATATCATCGACACCCCGGGTCTTGACGATTTTATAGGCGAGATCATTTCATCCATCCGGGTTTCAGATACCATTGTAGTTGTGCTCAATGCCCAACAGGGCGTGGAAGTGGGCACAGAGATTATCTGGAGCTATATTGACCAATATATGAAGCCTACCATTTTTGTCATTAACCAGATGGACCATCTAAATGCCCATTTTGATGAAAGTTTTAACAGTATCAAAAACCTGGTGGGGAACAATGCCGTGCAGATTCAATATCCGCTGAAAGTTGATGGCGCCCAGTGCATCGTAGATGTGCTGAAGATGAAAATGTACAAATTTGGTCCCGACGGAGGTAAGCCCGAGAAATTGCCCATTCCCAAAAGCCAATTGGAGCGTGCCAAGATGCTCAACAACGAATTGATTGAAAAAGCCGCCGAAAATGATGAAGGCTTGATGGAACTTTTCTTTGAAAAGGGCACCTTAAATGAGGACGAAATGCGGGCCGGCATCAAGATAGGAATGCTCAATCACGAGTTGTTTCCCGTCTTCTGCGTTTCGGCACTCAACGATATGGGCACGGGCCGCTTGATGGGTTTTATTGACAATGTGGCCCCGGCCGCTGCCGATATGAAACCAGAACAAAGCACTGGGGGCGGCGAGATCAAGGCAACCAAAGAAGGGCCAACCGCCCTTTTTGTTTTCAAGACGGTATATCAGCCCAATGTGGGGCAGATCACCTTTTTTAAAGTAATGCGGGGCGAGGTGCGCCTGAACGATAAGCTGGTAAATGCAAGAAATGATGAAACCGAAGTGATCAACCAGCTGTTTATTATGGATGGGAAAGACCGACAGCCCGTAACCAAATTGACCGTGGGCGATATAGGCGCCACCCTCAAACTGAAATATACAGAGACCAATGACACACTTGCCGACCCCAAGGAGCCGGTAGCGATAAAACCCATTAAGTTTCCGCCCGCACGGATCAAAAAGGCGGTTTCGGCAATAAATACAAAAGACGAGGAAAAGCTAAGTGAGGCCCTAAAAAAAATCCATAGCCAAGATCCCACGGTTGAAGTATCATATTCAAAAGAAGGCAAGCAATTGCTTTTGTCCTGCCAGGGCGACCTACATCTAGCCACCACCGATTGGATCCTGAAAAATGTTTATGGGGTTGAGGCCGCGTTTGACAAACCCAAAATTGCCTTTCGCGAAACCATACAGCGCAGCTCCACCTCCAGTTACCGCCACAAAAAGCAGAGCGGAGGTGCGGGCCAGTTTGCCGAAGTACACTTAAAGATCGAGCCTTGGTACGAGGGGATGGATGACCCCCAAGGGTTCAACATCCGCGGGAAGGAAGAAGTAGAACTGCCCTGGGGCGGGAAACTTGTTTTTTACAACTGCATAGTGGGCGGGGTGATAGACCAGCGCTATCTGCCCTCTATCATGAAAGGCATCATGGAGGTCATGGAAGAAGGCCCACTGGTAAACTCCTATGTTCGCGATGTACGGGTCATGGTTTTTGACGGGAAGATGCACTCGGTTGACTCGAACGATATTTCATTCAAAATAGCTGGAGCGCACGCATTTAAGCATGCATTTCTGAATGCCAACCCCAAACTTCTGGAGCCCGTTATGGAACTTACCGTGAAAGTACCCGAAGAGATGGTAGGCAACGTGATGACCGATCTGCAGGCACGCCGCTCCATGATCCAGGGTATTGAGAGCAACAGCAATTACCAGATATTGAAATGCCTGACCCCCGAGGCCGAACTTTACGGATTCTCCACAGACCTGCGGTCACTTACCCAGGGAAGGGCAACCTTTAAATCGGCCTTTTCTGGCTTTCAGCCGGTTCCCACACACGTACAGAAGGATTTGGTAGAAGGTTCGCAAGCATAACGGAAAGGTGTTTCCCTTTAGGAAAATGTTTCCCCGTAAGGGAAGATACAATGTAAAAAAGCCTACATTAAAATGCCTGAATAATAAATCCTGAAAATCCTCTTTCAAAACCCTTTAAAGAGTGTAATTTTGCAGTCCTTAAAAAAATGGGGTTTTATGATAGAGACAAAAGATGCGATTAGGGAAAAGAAAACCGACAAGGAGCTTTATAGCTATCAAAAAGGAGCCATTGACAAGATTTTTGATAAGTTTGAGACGGCACCCGATGACTACCATTTGCTATATCAACTTCCTACCGGGGGCGGAAAGACGGTTATATTTTCCGAAATAGTGCGCCAATATCTCAAGCACCACAATAAAAAGGTGCTGGTCATGACCCATAGGGTAGAGCTTTGCCGCCAAACTTCGGCCATGCTTACCAGTTTTGGCGTGGTGAACAAAGTGGTAAACAGTACCGCCAACCTTGATGACCAGGCCAAATACAGTTGTTTTGTGGCCATGGTAGAGACCCTGAACAACCGCCTCAATGACGACAAGCTGGATATATCAGACATTGGTTTGGTCATTATTGACGAGGCCCACTACAACTCCTTTACCAAACTGTTTAAGTTTTTTGAGAAGTCATTTATCCTTGGCGTTACGGCCACCCCATTGAGCTCCAACCGGAATCTGCCGTTGAATGAAAATTATGACGAATTGATCGTGGGCGAAAGCATCAGGGCCTTGATCGACAATGAGTTTTTGGCCGAAGTTGAGGTGTTTCAGTACAACATGGGGCTCACTTCACTCGAGATTGGGTCTAATGGCGATTATACCGTCAAATCATCTGATGATCTCTATTCTGCGGTAAGCATGCTAGACCAGCTATTGCAGGCCTACTTGAACCACGCCCAGGGCACAAAGACCTTGATTTTCAACAATGGGATAAATACTTCCATTCAGGTTTATTACCACTTGAAGGCCGAAGGGCTGCCCATCATGCACCTAGACAATACCGCTTCCAAAAAGCAGCGCCGGGAAATTTTGAAATGGTTCAGGGAAACACCAGATGCCATCCTTACCTCGGTAAGTATCCTGACCACGGGCTTTGATGAACCTACCATTGATACCATTATCCTAAACCGCGCCACCCGCTCACTCACCCTATATTTCCAAATGATAGGCAGGGGCTCCCGTATTCTTGAAAACAAGTCTAAATTTTCGGTAATTGATCTGGGTAATAATTACCAGCGCTTTGGCCCGTGGGATGAGCCATTGGACTGGCAGGCCATTTTCCGGTCGCCAGATTACTATGTAGACAGGCTTTTGAGCGATGAGGAACTGGAGAGCAACTTCAGGTATGAAATGCCCGATGAGCTGCGGGCCGAGTTTGCCAATAGTGAGGAAGTTTATTTTGATATCAAGGAAACCTACTCGCAGGCTACCTTTAAGGGGGAATCGTCAAAGGTAGTGCTGGAGCGCTCCATTGCCCAGCACGCCCACATCTGCGTTGAAAACAGTGAGGATGTATATGACGCCCTGGCCCTGGCCAAGATGTTGGGTGATGACATTGACCATCGTATTGAGAAATACGCCCAGTGCATTAGCAAGAGCACCCACAATTTTGTGGCTTGGCTCAAGGATGACTACAGGTTGAAACTGCGTAGCCACATTCGGGAAAATTTTGATGCCATTTATGAGGAAATCCATGGCCATTTGCCAGAGGACTAAAAACCTTTTTTATTAATATGTGCCGGTAGCTTACCTTTGTGCACAAACAGAGAATTTTGAAGATAACCATTCTGGGTTGCCACTCCGCAACGCCCACGGCTTCCAAACATCCAACTTCCCAAGTCCTGGAAATGAGGGGTGAGCTTTTTTTATTGGACTGCGGCGAGGGCACCCAGATGCAGCTCAGAAAATATGAGGTAAAATTTGCCCGTATCAAGCACATCTTTATTTCCCACCTGCACGGCGACCACTTTTTTGGGCTGGTAGGGCTTATATCTACTTTTCTTCTTATGGGAAGAAAGGCCGAGCTGCACGTTTATGGTCCCAAGGGAATCAAACAGGCCATTCTGCTACTGCTTAAATTGGGAAAGGCCTATACCAATTACCCCCTTTATTTTCACGAGCTTGAAAGCGATAAACCTGAGCTTATTTTTGAAAATGATAAGCTTACCGTCACCACCATCCCCCTGCGCCATCGGGTCTATACCAATGGTTTTCTGTTTAAGGAAAAGCCCAAAGACCGCAAACTCAATGCGGAAGTTGCACGGGAATTGAATATTGATTTGAGTTACTACAACAAAATAAAGCAGGGTTTTGATGTAGAGAATAGGGATGGCATCCTTATTCCCAATGAAAAAATAACCTTTGATCCCCCCGCGCCAAAGTCATACGCTTATTGTACAGATACGGCCTACAATCCAGAAATGGTTCCTCAAATAACCGATGCCACGGTTTTGTACCACGAGGCTACATTTCTGGATGCCCACTATCATCTGGCCGAAAAGACCATGCACAGTACCGCCAAAGAAGCTGGGGCCATTGCCAGAAAGGCAAAAGTAGGTAGCTTGATTCTCGGCCATTATTCGGGCCGTTATGGCAATCTGGAACTTTTTAGGCAAGAGGCACAAGAGCTTTTTTCCGAGGTATTGTTGGCAAGGGATGGCGAGATCTTTTCGTTTTAGGTGCCCCTTTTAGGCCTAAATTTAATATAGATTTAATGTTGCCCCTGTTTCAAAGCTTCGCCAAAACCGTTAACTTGCGAATAAATTTTAAGATGATGGCAGAAGACTTACAGGCATACCGAAGAGTATATCAAAAGGGAAACCTCTCCAAGGAAACTGTGGATGAAAACCCCATGCAACAATTCCGGACCTGGTTCTACCAAGTGAGGGACAGTGGGGGAATCGATGAGGTAAATGCCATGACACTCACTACCATTGGCACAGACGGTTTTCCGAAAGGAAGGGTAGTGCTGCTCAAGAAATATGACGAAAATGGCTTTTATTTCTACACCAATTACAATAGTGAAAAAGGGCAGGCCATTGCAAAAAACAAGAAGGTGTGTCTATCATTTTTTTGGCCCAATATGGAGCGGCAGGTCATCATAAAAGGGGAAGCCGAAAAAACCTCCGATGCCGATTCAACCGCATATTTCCATTCGCGCCCCAAGGGAAGCCAGCTGGGAGCCGTAGTCTCACACCAAAGTACGGTGGTGCGCTCGCGCGAGGTTCTGGAAAAGGAGCTGGCCCAACTGGAAGAAAAATACCAACACACCGAAGTTCCCAGACCCAAGGAATGGGGCGGTTTTTTGGTGAGGCCCATCTCTATTGAGTTTTGGCAGGGCAGGCCCAACAGGCTTCACGACCGGATTAGGTACACTTTGAAAAACCACGACTGGCGCATTGAAAGATTGGCCCCCTAAATCCTTAATTTTTTATATCCAAAGAATAATGAAAACGCTTTATATAGTACGCCACGCAAAATCATCCTGGAAACACGATGTAGACGATCATAAACGCCCGTTAAAGAAAAGGGGAAAGCGGGATGCCGCCCTGGTTTCGGAGAAGATAGGCCAGGAGTTGGAGCCTCCGCAATTGATTATAAGCAGTGATGCGGTCAGGGCCCTGGCCACGGCGCATTATTTTAAAGACGCGCTGCAGGTGGAGGATTCCAATTTCAAAACACTTCACGATCTGTACGATTTTAGCGGCCAAAATGTAATGCGGACCATAAAATCGCTTGACGATTCCCTGGACAGGGTCATGTTGGTGGGCCACAACCACGCCCTTACTTCTATTGTGAATATGTTGGGAAACCGCTATATTGAAAATGTGCCCACCACCGGTTTTGTCGCGCTGCAGTTTGAAGAAGACCACTGGGGCCAAATCACGACCGGCAAGACGGTACAAACCACTTTTCCACGAGACCTTAAGTAATGATCGAGAAAGTTTTGCCAAATACACAGGTCCGCAACCAGTATATCAACCGCGAATTGAGCTGGCTACAGTTTAATGCACGGGTATTGCAGGAGGCCAATGACAAAAAAATTCCTTTATTGGAACGGTTGCGGTTTTTGGGGATCTTTTCCAATAACCTCGATGAGTTTTTCAAGGTGCGTTATGCCACCATACGGCGTATCGTGGAGGCCGGAAAAACAGGGAAGAGCTTTCTTGGCGGTATCTCTGCAAAAGATCTTTTGGAAGAGATAACCCATACCGTTATTGGCCAGCAGGCTTATAGCCTTCAGATATTGAGCAAGATACAGAAAGAGCTTCGGAAGGAAAATATCTTTATCATCAATGAAACCGAGATAACGCCATCACAAAGCCAGTTTATCTCAGAATATTTTGTCAGGTATGTAAGTCCAGCGCTTATGACCATTATGATTGGTGAGCTCGAGGAATTCCCCAGTTTGCGGGACAGTGCCGCCTATCTTGCCATCACCATGGAAATGGGCAAGGAGGAAACCCCCGGCGAAACATGGCAAAATTACGCCCTCATTGAAATACCGAAGACCATTGATCGTTTTGTGGTATTGCCTTCAGAAGGGAAAAAGCAGTATGTCATTATCCTTGACGACCTCATTAGGCATTGCTTGCACAATATTTTCAGTGTTTTTAAATACCACCATATTTCGGCACACATGATCAAGATTACCCGCGATGCCGAACTCGACATAGACAGTGACCTGAGCAAAAGTTTTATTGATAAGATTTCAAAAAGCGTGAAGAACCGGAGCGTGGGCGATCCGGTGCGCTTTGTTTATGATAAAAGCATAGACAAGAAAACGCTCCAGTTTCTCCTCGGCAAAATGGGCATTGACGAGACGGATAGCATCATACCAGGAGGGCGTTACCACAACCGCCGCGACTATATGAACTTTCCACGCTTGGGCAGGCCCGATCTGCAATATGTGCCCCAGGAACCCCTGCCCATTCCCGGTCTTAGCCTGCAGGGCAGTCTTTTTGAAAGAATTGCGAAAAAAGATTACCTATTGCACGCCCCTTACCAGACCTTCTCTTATGTGGTGAAATTTCTGCGGGAGGCCGCACTCGACCCTAAGGTAGAGGCTATTAAGATTACCATCTATCGGCTTGCCGAAGTCTCGCATATTGCCAGTTCGCTCATCAACGCCAAACGCAATGGCAAAGACGTAACGGTGCAGATTGAGCTCCAGGCCCGTTTTGACGAGGAAGCCAATATAGAATATGCCGAACTGCTGCAGAGCGAGGGCATTCGCCTTATCTTTGGGGTAAAGGGCCTCAAGGTGCATTGCAAGGTGTGCCTAGTGGAACGGCGGGAAAAGAACAAAAAAGTGCGTTACGGCATCATAAGTACCGGCAATTTTAATGAATCTACCGCCAGGTTATACACCGATTATACCCTCTTTACGGCAGACCAAAAAATTTGCAAGGAAATAAACAAGGTCTTCGATTTTTTTGAAGTCAACTATCAGGTAAAGAAATATCGCCATTTGATAGTCTCGCCCCACTACACGCGCAATGCCATATACCATTTGATTGATACCGAAATAAAAAACAAGCGGGCCGGACTGCCCAGCGGCATTAAATTAAAGCTCAACAGCCTTTCAGACTTTAGGGTGATAGACAAGCTGTACGAAGCCAGCCGCGCAGGGGTCAAGATCAAAATGATCGTTCGGGGTATATGCTGTCTCATTCCGGGGGTCAAGGGGATGAGCGAGAATATTGAAGCCATCAGTATTGTGGGAAAATACCTGGAACACCCGCGTTTGTTTATCTTTGAAAATGCGGGCAATACCAAGGTATACATTTCTTCCGCAGACTTGATGGGCCGCAATCTTGACAACCGGGTTGAGATTTCCTGTCCCATTTACGATGACGATATCAAACAGGAGCTGCTCGAAAACTTTGAGATTGGCTGGCGCGATAACGTAAAGGCGAGGGTTTTCAGCATTAAAAATGACAATGCCTACAGAAAAAACAATAAACCTCCGGTGCGCTCGCAATTTATGATGTATGATTATTATTTGAAAAAGTTAGAATTAAACTGATTTGTTGAATATTGAAAAATACGGTGCCATAGATATTGGCAGCAACGCCATTAGGCTCCTTATTGTTTCGGTGATTGAGCAAAAGGGCCGAAGCCCCATCTTTAAAAAAACCTCGCTGGTTCGGGTGCCCATTCGTTTGGGAACCGAGGTTTTCCTCAAAGGAAAAATTTCCGAAGATAGCGCCGCCCGCATGACAGATGCCATGCAGGCATTTAAGCTCTTGATGAAAACCCACGGAGTCAAAAAATTCAGGGCCTGTGCCACCTCGGCCATGCGTGAGGCTGCCAACGGCCGCGAGATTGCCCAGTCAATCAAGGATCACAGCGACCTTAACATAAATATTATTGACGGAAATGACGAGGCCGCCATTATAGCCTCTACCGACCTAAAAAACCTGATACAGGACGATCGGGTATTTCTATATGTTGACGTGGGCGGAGGCAGCACAGAACTTACCATTTTTGCCAATGGCCATACCGTGGCCTCAAAAAGTTTTAAGTTGGGTACGGTGCGCCTTTTGAAACGCCTGGTTGATGAAGCCGTTTGGGACGATATGGAGAAATGGATCAAAGCCCAAACCAAGCCTTTCAATAAGATATCCATGATAGGCAGTGGCGGAAACATAAACACCATTTTTAAGAAAAGCGGAAAGAAACTGGGCAAGCCCTTAAGCTATCTTTACCTTTCGTCATATTATGATCTGTTGAAATCCCTGAGTTATGAGGAGCGCATTGTAGAGCTCGATATGAATCCAGACCGAGCCGATGTGGTGGTGCCGGCCACCCGTATCTACCTTTCGGCCATGAAATGGAGCAGGGCCAAAAATGTGTATGTGCCCAAGATTGGGTTGAGCGATGGGATAGTGCGCAGCCTTTACAATGAAACATTGGCCGCAAAGCTCGAAGTAAAAGATTGACCTACCTATGGTGGTAGGGCTCATTGCGCAGGATGGTAAAAGCCCGGTAAAGCTGTTCTACAAAGAAAAGCCGAACCATTTGGTGTGAAAACGTCATGGCCGAAAGGGAAATCTTCCCGTTGGCACGCGCGTATATTTCCTCGCTAAAACCATAGGGCCCGCCAATTACAAATACCAGCCGCTTTAGGCCACTGTTCATTTTCTTTTGAAGAAAGCCGGCAAACTGTTCTGAAGTGTTCATTTTTCCCTTCTCATCAAGAAGTATTACTTGGTCTGCTGTGATGAGCCGCTTGAGAATTTCTTCGCCTTCTGCCTGTTTTTGCAAGGTTTCCGATAGGTTTTTGGCCTGTTTGGGATCGGGGATTATTTCCAGGGAAAACCGAACGTAATGCCCAAGGCGTTTTTTGTAATCCTCAATTAAATTGTGCAGCTGCTTGCTGTCTGTTTTGCCAATGGCGAGCAGGGTTATCTTCATCAGAATGCATTTTTCGGGTTTCAAAAATACGAAGTTATTCCACTTTATTTCCTTCGCTTTCTTATGGATATGGGCCAATGGCTCCTGCTTCAAACATTTTAAGTATTTTAGCTGAAATTTCCATTCCATGATTTCAGACAAGCAATTCAGTAAAGAGATAAATATCATCATTGCCAATGCCATTCGGGAAGATGTGGGCGATGGCGACCACAGCTCACTTGCCTGCATTCCCGAAGATGCCACCGGCACTGCCAGGTTGCTGGTAAAGGATGAGGGCATCATTGCGGGCGTTGACTTTGCCCGCCAGGTATTTGAATATGTAGATCCGGGCCTAGAGATGGATATCAAAATAAAAGACGGTAGTGCGGTAAAGTACGGCGATGTATGCTTCTATGTTTCCGGCCTTTCACAATCCATCTTAAAATCTGAGCGACTCTTGCTGAACGCCATGCAGCGTATGAGCGCCATAGCCACAAAGACACATGACTATGTGAAACGGCTTGAAGGCACAAACACCCAAATACTCGATACGCGCAAGACTACTCCGGGAATACGCGCTCTGGAAAAATGGGCAGTCAAAATAGGAGGGGGGCAGAACCACCGGTTTGCCCTATACGATATGATTATGCTAAAAGACAACCATATTGACTTTTGCGGAAGCATTACCAAGGCCATCGAGAAAACCAAAACCTATTTAAGAAACCGCCATCTTGATCTAAAAATCATTGTTGAAGCCCGCAATCTGGATGAGATCGAGGAAATTCTCGCGAATGAGGGGGTATATAGAATCTTGATCGATAACTTTAACTACGATGATACCCGCAAGGCCGTAGAGCTCATCAATGGCCGCTGCCAAACAGAATCAAGTGGTGGGATAACCCTCGAGACCGCCCGAAAATATGCCGAATGTGGCGTAGACTATATTTCAAGTGGAGCGCTTACCCATTCAGTACATAACATGGACCTGAGCTTAAAGGCCGTTAAATGATAGAAACCGAGGAAAAGGAAATAAAAACCCCGATCATCAGGGACCTGGTGCGTTTCAGCAAGAAGATAAAACTGCCGGGGCTTGGTGGTTTTTCACTCTATCACCTTCTTGATATTTATGGTACGGGTATCATCAAGGGAACCTTTTCCTTTAGGGCCAGTGCCATAGCCTATAGTTTTTTTCTGGCACTTTTTCCCTTTTTGCTCTTACTCTTAAATTTGATTCCCTATATACCCATTGACGGTTTCCAGACCAGGTTCCTTATCTTTATTGAAGCCCTGTTACCGGCCCAGACCACACAGTTTTTTTATCCCGTCATTGCCGATATTGCGGTAAACCCACGGGCCGGGCTGTTGTCTTTTGTGTTTGTACTGTCACTGTTCCTATCGGCCAACGGGGTAAATGCTATTTTCAGCGGATTTGAGTATTCCTACTACGTAACCATCAATCGAAGCTTTGTGAGGCAATATCTTGTGGCCCTGGCAGTGTCGATATTTCTGGCACTGGTTTTGCTCACTTCGGTAGGTATAATTTTATATGGCGAATATATCATTCACAATTTGCAGTCAAGGGCCTATATAGAGAATGATTTGTTCTGGGTCTCGTTCTTTCAGTTTTTGGTATTCGTGATCATGATATACGTAATCATTGCCACCCTATATTATTTTGGGACCAAGGAAGGGAGAACCTCCAGTTTTTTTTCGGTTGGGGCAGTAGCCACCACGGTACTTTTTATCGTGACCACCTATTTTTTCGGTATTTATATCAATAATTTTTCAAATTATAACGAGTTATACGGTTCCATTGGTGCGCTATTGATTTTGATGTTATATATTTGGATAAACTCAAACCTGCTTTTATTGGGCTTTGAGTTGAATATTTCCATTAAGCGACTTAAGGAAAAGTGTAAACATTAATTTAATTTCTTTAAAACTATGAAAAATATATTTTTTACCCTTTCAATTATACTTTTTACGGCCGCAGCGGCTGTAGCACAGGACGTAACCGGAAAATGGAAAACCATTGATGACGAAACGGGCGAGGCCAAATCAATTGTTGAAATCTACAAAAAGAATGGGAAAGTGTACGGCAAGGTAGCCGAGATATTGAACCCGGCCAAGAAAAATGCCACTTGCAAAGATTGCCCCGGAGACGCCAAAGGAAAACCTATTGAGGGATTGGTAATCCTGAAAGGTCTTGAAAAGGACGGTGATGAATACAGCGGCGGCACCATCATGGATCCCCAAAACGGAAAAGTCTATAAATGCTACATCGCACTGGAAAATGAAAACAAATTGAAAGTTCGCGGCTATATCGGGTTTTCGCTGCTGGGAAGAACCCAATATTGGACTCGTGTAGATTAACACTTATAAAAAAAGTAACTTTAAACCGCCCGTTTTATAGGCGGTTTTTTTAAATTATCCATAGTTTTATTTAGCTGGGCGTTTCCCGGCTGCGCGAGATTATTTTTCCATAACCCGAAATATTTAGAGTGTATTTCATAGACGCCATTCTTCCCATTCCCCTTAAGCAAACCTTTACCTACAGCGTAAACAAGGATGAGGCCGCATTTCTGAGGCCCGGGATGCGGGTAGCTGTACCTTTTGGAAAATCAAAAGTCTATACCGGTATTGTCTTCCGTATTCACCAGAAGGCACCGGCAGGTTATGAAACCAAAGCCATCGACCATATTCTGGATGAAACGGCCATAATAACCCCGCAACAATTACAACATTGGCAATGGTTGGCCCATTATTATATGTGTTCGCTCGGCGAGGTGGTCAAGGCCGCTCTTCCCAGTGCCTTTTTGTTGGAAAGCGAAACCATAATAAAGCTTTCCGGTGAAAAGGATACAGAAGATCAAAACCTATCTGATGAGGAATTTTTGGTCATAGAGGCTCTACAGCACCAGAGTTCATTGCACATCAACGACGTGCGTGCCATCTTGGATAAAAAACGGGTGCTGCCCATCATCCAGAAACTTATTGCAAAGGGGATGGTAAAGGTAGAGGAAACCGTGTTTGAAAAATACGTGCCCAAATTAAAGCGCTACATCAAGCTCAAGACAAAATACCGAGAGGAAGAAGCCCTGCGCGGGCTGCTCGACTCGCTCAGCGATCGGGCTACCAAACAGCGTGAGGTTTTGATGACGCTCTTTATGATGGAAGCGAGTTCCAAAAAGCCCATTAGTTCCACCGCTTTGCAAAATCGCAGCCAGGCCTCGGCAGGGGTAATCAAGGCATTGCTTGATAAAGGCATTTTAGAGGAATACTACATCCGTCAGGACAGGTCGGATTTTTCGGGAAATGCTTCGGAAGAATCGAAAAAACTTAACGATGCCCAGACCACAGCCCTGGAACAGATAGTTTCCTCCTTTTCAACCCAGGACATCGTTCTGTTGCACGGGGTCACTTCCAGCGGTAAGACCGAAATATACGTGCGCCTCATTGAAAAAATGCTGGCCTCGGGAAAACAGGTGCTTTATATGTTGCCCGAAATTGCGCTTACTACCCAACTCATCAACAGGTTGCAGAAGTATTTTGGAGATAGCATTGCCGTTTACCATTCCCGCTTTTCGGTACACGAGCGGGTTGAGGTGTGGAACAACGTACTTTCGCAAAAACCCAAGGCACAATTGGTGGTGGGTGCGCGCTCGTCGCTGTTTTTGCCTTTCCAGAATTTGGGTTTTGTAATTATTGATGAGGAGCATGAACCCTCATTCAAGCAGTACAACCCGGCCCCGCGTTACCACGCCCGCGATGCCGCTACCGTTTTGGCAGGGCTACATGAAGCCAAGGTGTTGATGGGTTCCGCAACGCCATCGTTAGAGACTTACCACAACGCCCAAAGTGGGAAATTTGGCTTGGTGACCCTAAAAAAACGTTATGGGAACGTGCTGATGCCAGAAATAGAATTGATAGACCTGCGGGAAAAAGGAAAGAAAAAGCAGATGACCGGCCATTTCAGCGATAGGCTTTTGGAAGAAATTCGCAACGCCCTCAACTCAGGGGAGCAGGTGATCCTCTTCCAGAACCGACGCGGATATTCTCCGGTGGTAGAGTGTACTACCTGCGGGGTTTCTCCCCAATGCCCCAACTGCGACGTAAGCCTGACCTTCCATAGGCACAAGAACCAATTGCGCTGCCATTATTGCGGGTATCATATTGCCATGATGGAGAGCTGTATGGCCTGCGGCAGCCAAACCCTTGACACCAAAGGCTTCGGCACAGAGCAGATTGAGGCCGAGCTCAAGTCACTGTTTCCCGACCATAGAATTGCCCGCATGGACCAGGATACCACCAAGGGCAAGCACGCCCACGCCAAATTGATCGACGCCCTTGAAAACGAGGAGATCGATATTTTGGTGGGTACGCAAATGCTGGCAAAAGGCCTTGATTTCAGGAATATCAGCTTAGTTGGGGTCATGCACGCAGACAACCTCTTAAACTACCCCGACTTTAGGGCCCATGAGCGCAGCTTTCAGTTGCTCCATCAGGTGGCCGGAAGGGCCGGCCGCACACAGAAGCGTGGCAAAGTGCTCATACAGGCCTTCAATCCCTATCACCAAATCTTAAAACAGGTAAGCGTTAATGATTACGAAGCCATGTACCACGAGCAATTGCAGGAACGCCAAAACTATAAATACCCACCTTTTTACCGCACCATAAAAATCACTTTCAAGGATAAAAATCTAACCTGTGTACAAAAGGCATCTTTTTGGTTTGGCCAAGCTTTGGAAAGACAGTTCAAAGAAAACATTTTGGGCCCCGAGCCCCCACCCATCGGGCGGATAAAGAATAAATATATCAGCAACTTGCTGGTCAAGATCCCCAGGGCACAATCCTTGCCCAAAACAAAGCAATATATTGCCAACGTTGAGCGTGGCTTCAACGCCATAAAAGAATTTTCAAGCGTTAGGATTACGGTTGATGTAGATAACTATTAGGAATGCTGGGCGGCGGAGAGTGCCTCTACAAGATCGGCCTTTCTGTTGCGGCTCAAAGGTAGCTTATCCTTGTCGAGCTCAATGGTCTTGCTATTGTAGCGCTCCACCTTGTCAAGGTTGACGATGTATGATTTGTGGATACGCAGAAAACGATCGCTGGGCAAAAGTTCCTGAAATGCCTTCATGGTACTCAGCACCACAAGCGATTCGTGCTCGGTAACGAGTTTCACATAATCGCCCAGGGCCTCAATATACCGAAGTTCGTTGAGGAAGACCTTTCGTTTTTTGAGGTTGCTTTTTACGAAGATAAAATCCTCGTCGTCAAAGCCCTCTTCGTTCTTTAACTTATAATTGGTAATGGCCTTGTGCACGGCGTTGAGGAAGCGCTCCTTGGCAATGGGTTTCCGAAGATAATCTACGGCGTCATAATCAAAGGCCTTAAAGGCATACTTGGTTTTTCCGGTAACGAAAATTACTTGAGGTTTTTTCTGGATATCGTCCAAAAGGTCAAAGCCCGATAGAATGGGCATTTCTATATCCAGGAATATCAGGTCTATATCAGTAGAGGTAAGTGCCATTTTTGCCTCGATGGCATTTTTATATTCCCCGACCAGCTCCAAAGAGGGGTGCATTTGGATTAGCTTTACGATGGAAAGCCGCTGCAATGTAGAATCATCTACAATGGCACATTTGAGTATTGTTTTTTCCACAACAGTAGGTTTTGCTCAAGGCAATAATATGCAAATAATCGATGAAATGCAACTTTTTCAGACTTTAGTCGAAAAAATTAAACACTTTATCCTACCTGGGTTTCTTTTTTTCAGGCAATTCCATTTTGTGTTTGATAATACCAAATAAAATATTATTTTTGCACCCTCTTTTGGCAGAAGGCCAAGGGTTTAATCATTAATTTTTAATCGATTTTTTATGAATCACTATGAAACTGTTTTCATCTTAAATCCCGTTTTATCTGAAGACCAGATAAAGGAAACAGTAAAGAAATACGAAGATCTTCTTGTTTCTAAAGGTGCTGAGATGATTTCCAAGGAAAACTGGGGGCTGAAAAAATTGGCCTATCCCATCCAAAACAAAAAGAGTGGCTTTTACCACTTGTTTGAATTTACCGCCGAGGGCGATGTGGTGCACGACCTAGAAACGGAATTTAAAAGAGACGAGCGCTTTATGCGCTACCTCACCGTAAGCCTTGACAAGCACGCTATTGCCTGGGCAGAGAAAAGAAGAAACCGCAATAAAAAATCAGCTTAAACTATGGCAACCCTACAACAACAAGCAAAAGGAAAAAAAGACGGGGAGATAAGATACCTTACCCCCCTCAACATAGAAACCAGCAAGACCAAGAAGTACTGTATGTTCAAAAGGTCCGGCATTAAATATGTGGACTATAAGGATCCAGATTTCTTGCTGCGCTTTGTAAATGAACAGGGAAAGATACTTCCCCGTAGGCTTACCGGTACCTCCCTAAAGTACCAACGAAAAGTGGCCGTTGCCATCAAACGCGCACGCCATCTGGCACTTATGCCTTACGTAACCGATTTGTTAAAATAAAAACCCGACACTATTATGGAACTTATATTGAAAAATGACGTAGAGAATCTGGGTTTTACAGATGATATCGTAACCGTAAAAAATGGCTACGGAAGAAATTACCTGATTCCCCAGGGCCTGGCCATCCTGGCTACTCCTTCGGCCAAGAAAATGCACGCCGAAACCCTAAAGCAGCGCCAATTCAAGGAAAAGAAAGTTATCGACGATGCCAAAAGCCAAGCCGAGAAGTTGAATGGCCTAGAGATAAAGATCGCTGCCAAGACCGGCGAGGCCGATAAGCTGTTCGGTTCCGTTACCAATGCCGATCTTGCCGAGGCTCTCGAGAAAGAAGGCGTTTCTGTTGAAAAGAAATATATTCTTATCGCTGGTGGGGCTGTGAAGCGCACAGGCCAGTATGAGGCCACCATCCGTTTTCATCGCGATGTGGTGAGCACGCTTACCTTTGAGGTAGTGGCCGAAGCCAAGTAATTGATTCTGAAATGGAATACTTTGAGCCTTTCCCTAATTTGGGAAAGGCTTTTTCCATGATTATGAATTCTCACTAAGTTAAGATTTTCAAGGGCAAATATGAAATACGCTAGATTGACCAAAGAACAATTTGAGGAACTGCATACCGAGTTTATAAACTTCCTGGCCAGCCAATCCATTACGGCAGACGAATGGGAGGAAATAAAGACCCAACGCCCCCAAGTGGCCGAACAGGAGCTGGATGTGTTCAGCGACCTAATCTGGGAAGGAGTGCTCAACAAGGTAAAATACCTAGAGCACATTTCGCCCCAACAGTTAATGCTATTCCACATCAGTGAGGCCTTTATGGAGCTTATTGCAATTAAGATTGATGATGAAAATATAGACATCACCTCAGAGTACGGCTACAAGTGGCTCCAACAGAACCTTCATGATGATTCGGTAAGCCTTTATACCTCAACCAAGCCCATAGCCGAAGACCGCAACAAGGATATTTTTATTCTTATCAAGCAAGGTGCGGTTATTACAAAGGGCGAACTGTATAAGTATTTCCGTGATCTCTTGAAGGAATAGGGGGTGGTGGTTTTTCATTTTAAGGGTTAGCCTTTTCCGGAAAGAATACCAATTTACATTTTATTCGTAGCGCAGACTTTCAATAGGGTCCAGCCGCGCAGCTTTTGAGGCGGGATATGATCCGGCAATGATGGCCACGATAAAGGTAATAACGGTGGCCCAAATCATCGCCGCCCACGGCAGGCTAAAATCAAAGTCAAAGATTTTGGCAAAGGCCAAGCCTGTCAATATTCCCAAGATGATGCCCAAGATGCTCCCAAACTGGCCAATGACGATAGTCTCCATAAAAAATTGGGTAGAGATGGTGGAGCGTTTGGCCCCCATGGCCTTGCGCACGCCTATCTCGCGGGTACGTTCGGTCACCGAGACCAGCATAATATTCATAAGGGCGATTGACGAGCCCAAAATGGTAATGATGCTGATGATCCACGCGGCAATTTCAAGATATTGGGTAATGGAGGCTATCCTATTTATAAGGTCGTCACTGCGTTCAATACCAAAATTGTTTTCCTGCAGAGGGTTGAGGCCGCGGATCTTCCGGAAGGTGATAATGGCCTCGTCCTGGGCCGCTTCCATAAACTGCTTGTCATTTACCTTTACGCTGATGTTGTAATTGATATTGGGCTGGGTAAAGATACCCCGCGCTACCTGCACCGGAATCAGAACCTTCAGATCCTGATTGTTGCCAAAGGTGGACCCCTTCGATTCCAACAGGCCAATCACCTTGAATTTCACCCCGCGTATGCTGATGGTCTTGTTAATAGGGTCGTCATTTTCAAAAAGATTTTTGGTGAAATCTGAGCCAATCAGGCAAACTTTGTTGTTATTCTGGATGTCAAATACCGTAAAGTTTCTTCCTTTGTCAATCTCGGTCCCGGTATTTTCCAGATAATTTTCGTTTACGCCATAGACCTGCACCTCCGGATCGGTTTTTTTGGAACCGTATTTTACTTCGGCAGATGCCGTTCCTTGAAAGGAAAGCGACGTTTGGGTGTGCGGAAACTCATACCTATCCAAGAATTCCCGCACATCGTTGTAACTTATTATCGGATTTATTTTTTCACGCTCCCCGCTGCGGTTGCTCTGTACGGAAAATTCATATTGCTGTATATTAAACGTATTGGCCCCCATCGAGGCAAAGTTGCTCGAGATGGTGGTTTCCAGCGCCTTTACGGCGCTCAGTATGCCAACCAGGGCCCAAATGCCAATGGCAATGATAATGACCGTCAAGATAGTGCGCAGCAACTGGCCCCTGATGGCATCGAGCGCAATGCGCACATTTTCCCGAAATAGTTTAAACATAGGTTTTGGTTCCGTTTCCCATTAGACTGAAAAAACGCCATAAAGTTACGCATTCGGCGCCAAGCTTGTTCTATTTAGATCAAACTTGTTATGGCAATCCTCGTTATTATTTAAGATATTTGCAGTGTCTTGGCAGTGAGCTGGTGCATTAGTCATTTAGCTGGTAAGCTTGCTTCTAGGTGAGTTTTTGAGTTTGTGGCAGTTGCGGGGTTTCAGGTATGAAGAGGTATTGAAAAAAATCTCTCCACTACCCACCACTCACTACCCGCCAACAAATAGCCGTTTTAAACAAAAAATTGATATCTATTTTGAAACCTTCCATTCCCAAAGGCACGCGCGATTTCACCCCACAGGAGGTGGCGCGCCGCAATTATATTTTTGATACCATTAAGGAAGTATTCTCCCTTTACGGTTTCCAACCCATCGAGACGCCCAGTTTTGAAAACAGCGAAACCTTGATGGGCAAATATGGGGAGGAAGGCGATAGGCTTATCTTTAAGATTTTGAACAGCGGCGATTTTCTGGCCAAGGTCGATGATCAATTATATTCCCAAAAAAACAGTGTGAGCCTTACCCCCCGGATTTCCGAAAAGGCCTTGCGGTATGACCTTACCGTACCCTTTGCCCGCTATGTGGTGCAGCACCAGCACGAAATTACCTTTCCTTTTAAACGCTACCAAATGCAGCCCGTATGGCGGGCAGACAGGCCACAAAAAGGACGCTTCCGCGAATTTTACCAATGTGATGCCGACGTGGTGGGCAGCACCTCCCTATGGCAGGAAGTGGAATTTGTACAGTTGTACGATGCCGTGTTCAGCAAATTGAAACTTGAAGGGGTAACCATAAAAATCAACAACCGGAAAATCCTCTCCGGTATAGCCGAAACCATCGGTGCCCAGGATAAGTTGATCGATTTTACCGTGGCCCTGGATAAGCTCGACAAGATTGGGGAAGAAGGCGTAAAAAAGGAAATGCTGGAAAAAGGCATTGGTCAAAATGCTATTGAAAAATTGCAGCCGCTGTTTTCGTTATCTGGCAACAATTCCGAAAAACTAAACCAGTTGGCGCTATTGCTGGAGGAATCAAAAATTGGGTTGAAGGGCGTGGATGAACTCCGTTTCATCGACGATAATATTAAAGCCCTCAGACTGCAGACCGCCCAGCTTCAAATTGATCTCACCCTGGCACGCGGTCTCAACTATTACACGGGTGCTATTCTGGAGGTGGGCGCCCCAGACCACGTAAACATGGGTAGCATTGGCGGCGGTGGCCGGTATGACGACCTTACCGGGATTTTTGGACTGAAAAATATGAGCGGGATGGGCATTTCCTTTGGGCTTGACCGCATCTATCTGGTGCTGGAAGAGCTGGGCCTCTTTCCAGAGACCATCGCAGAAAATACCAGGGCCCTGTTTATTAACTTTGGGGAAAGCGAAGCCTTGTATGCCCTAAAAGCCGTAACCCAACTTCGGAAATTTGGGATAAAAGCCGAACTATATCCCGATGCCGCCAAGATGGGCAAGCAAATGGGCTATGCAGACAAACGCAATATTCCCTACACCGTGCTAGCGGGCGAGAAGGAAATGGCGGCAGGGGTGTTTACCCTTAAAGATATGGCCAGTGGAAGCCAGCGCCAATTAAACCTCGACGAGTTACAAAAGGTCCTGACAGGAAAGTGACAATCCCAGTTATTGAAGACCATTTTCTTCGGCATCCCGTTGGCTTGATGCTGTTGAAAGCTGCGCAAGTCTCTGTTCCACCTCGAGCCGTGCCGTTTCAGAAAGCATGCCGGCAATGCGTAGTTTAGTTAAATTTTTAAGTGTCTCATTCATTCTTCCCCAATTTCGTTAATAACTTTTTCATAGGAAATCACGTAATCAATCTGTCTTTCCTCAGAAACGTGTTTGCGGGGAGTTTCTAAAATAATAAAGTCAAATAGCTTGGATATTATTTTTTTCATCTGTTTTTCAGTAGAAATTAACGCGTCATTTAAATAAATAGCGATAATTGATAGTGCTAAGGAAATTCCGGTTAAGGCCAGATAATAAATACCTGGAGAAAAATCCTGTATGCTTAAGAAGGTGTAGGATAAGAAAAAGAATCCTAAAAAAACTAGAGCGTATGAGATGTATTTCACTGAATAGAAAAGATGGGCTGAAACGTGTTTTGATAAATATTTGAGAATTAAACCGATTGAAATTGCCACTAAGGGCAAACTTAAGGAATATAGAAAAGAGGACATATAAGCATAACCAAAAATGCCCTCTTTATCTTCGTTTAAATAAAACATATGGAGAAATGGCGAAATAAAAGCCACCGCACACAGAAAGATAAGGTAAAAATTAATCCTTTTGTTCTTCCAAGTGGTCTGGAATTCCATTACAGTTTTTGTCGGTTGGTGGACAAATTTTGACTTTGTCGATTTGTTGCTCATCGTTGATCTGGTTTTCGGGGGTACAGCTAAAGGCAATACCGGCAAGCATTAAGAATGCAAAAAAATACGTTTTCATAATATAGGTTTTAATGGGTTAAAAGGTAAATTTAACCTTTTTATATACCTATATCCTGTTGCAAGCCAAGAAGTTATTAACCTGCTTTTAACAAAAATAGGAAGTTTTGGCAAATGTGCAAGTTTTTTGGGGCCATAAAAAAAACCCTTCTGCAAAAGAAGGGTTTTTTTAAGTAGCGAGATCGGGACTTGAACCCGAGGCCTCCGGGTTATGAATCCGACGCTCTA
>CAYSLM010000011.1:1880-32376 GCA_964431895.1 uncultured Aequorivita sp. | reverse complement strand
GGCGGCCGCCTTTTGGTTGACCAGCAGGATGGTCTCGTTTTGTTCCGAGTCAAGCGTCAACACCTTGGGGCTCACGTCGATCCCAGCAGTAGTGTTGATTTCCCTTTCAGCGCTCTTTCCGAAAAGCCATAAGGGGTTTATATTGAACCGCGCCATAAGCTCAACGACCACTTTGCCCGAGATTTTGGTCTTCCCCCTTTCAATATCGGCGGTGGTTGCCCCTATCTCAAGGAGTTCGGCAAAGGCTTGCTGGGTATATCCCAAAGATTCCCGAAGGGCCTTAAAGCGGGATGCTTCAGTTGAAAAGGTAGATTTCATGCCTTAAAAGTAATCCTTTTTGGAATATTTCCAAAAAAATATTGGTCATTTTCCAAAATTTTTCGATTCTTTCTTATTGAAAAATTTTTTTACATAAATGATAGACATTCAAAATTTTAATTATTTTTGCTCACTATTAATCACTAATCTATTTCAACAATGAAAAAACTATTTTTATCATTCGCTGCGCTTGCTTTAGTTGCTTCGGTTTACTCTTGCAGGGAGACCACCAAGGAAAATGCCGAAGAAACTGCCGAAAGCATGCAGACCGACGCCGAAAACGCTATGGACGAAGCTGGCGATGCCATTGACAATGCCGCTGAAGAAACCCAAGATGCGCTGGAAGACGCGGGCGATGCCGTTGAGAACGCTGCCGAGGAAGTGCACGAAGAAGCTAAGGAAGCCACCGACGGACAATAATCTTTTCCATCGAAAAACAAGAGCCCTTTCAAGTATGAAAGGGTTTTTTTATGGCCAGACGCCAAAAGTTTACAAATAAAAAAGCCTCCTCAAAAAGAAGAAGCTTTGCGTACTCGAGGCGGGACTTGAACCCGCACGGCCAAAAAGGCCACAGGATTTTAAGTCCGGCGTGTCTACCAATTCCACCACTCGAGCATTTCGACTCCGCACTATGCGGGCCCTATTTTGGCCCACAAAGAAAACTTGAGATAGATTGCCTGTTACAATCTGGACTTAACAAAAAATGCCGAAGGGCATCCGGCATTATGGGTTGAGCGAAAAACGGCCCCGACGTTTCGGGGGAACCTACCTGTCGTACCTCACGGTAGGCAGGCCCGCGACCTCTTTTGAGATTCTCGCCATTTGAGCGAAAAACGGGATTCGAACCCGCGACCTCCACCTTGGCAAGGTGGCGCTCTACCAACTGAGCTATTTTCGCATACAATTCTTGCTGAACGTGGCTCTCTATTGAAAGCGGGAGCAAATTTAAAAATTTTACTTCAAAAGCAAAGTCTTTTTGCAGAAATTATTGCGGAATTTTACTTTTTCATTTTCACCGAAGCATTCCGCTGCAGCATCCGCTTAATTTCGTTTAGTTTCATCAGGGCTTCTACGGGCGTAAGCGTGTCAATGTCGATGTCCAAAATTTCCTCGCGCAGTTCTTCCAACAGTGGATCGTCCAGTTTGAAAAAACTCAACTGCATTTCCTCTTTGGAAACCGCCTTCATTTCCTCGGTAAGTTCTTCGGAAGCGTGGCTCTTCTCCAGTCTTCTCAAAATTTTATTGGCCCGTTGCAGCACGGCCTGCGGCATGCCCGCCATCTTGGCCACGTGTATCCCGAAACTGTGATGGCTACCGCCGGGCACCAATTTCCGAAGAAAAAGTACCGTATCCTTTAGTTCCTTTACCGAAACATTGTAATTTTTAATCCGCGGAAAGGTCTCGGTCATCTCATTGAGTTCGTGGTAGTGGGTGGCAAACAGCGTCTTGCCGCGCGAAGGGTGCTCGTGCAGGTACTCACTGATGGCCCAGGCTATGGAAATACCATCGTAGGTGCTGGTTCCACGGCCTATTTCATCCAAAAGAATCAAGCTGCGTTCGGAAAGGTTGTTCAAAATGCTGGCCGTTTCGTTCATCTCGACCATAAAGGTAGATTCGCCCATCGAGATAT
The DNA here is from genome assembly GCA_964431895.1 of uncultured Aequorivita sp. Lineage (GTDB taxonomy): Bacteria > Bacteroidota > Bacteroidia > Flavobacteriales > Flavobacteriaceae > Aequorivita. The sequence continues at coordinate 30,428 of CAYSLM010000011.1, read as the reverse complement.
TGTCGCTGGCCCCTACCCTTGTAAAAATCTTGTCTACACAGCCCATCCGCACCGCCGATGCCGGTACAAAACTGCCCATCTGCGCCAACAACACGATCAAGGCCGTCTGCCGGAGAATGGCAGACTTCCCGCTCATATTGGGCCCCGTAATCATAATAATCTGCTGGTTTTCACGATCCAGAAAAACATCGTTGGCAATATAGGGCGCATCGGGCGGCAATTGCTTTTCAATCACGGGATGGCGGCCTTCCTTGATGTCGAGATCAAAGGAGTCGTCGAGCAAGGGGCGGGTGTAATTGGCCTCCTTGGCGTGTGCGGCAAATGAGCAGAGGCAATCCAACTGGGCAATGAGCGCCGCATTTTGCTGTACCGAGTCAATAAACTGCAGCATCCATTCTACCAGTTTGGTAAAAATTTCCTGCTCCAGGGCCAGGATTTTTTCCTCGGCGCCCAGGATCTTGGTTTCGTATTCCTTTAACTCCTCGGTAATATAGCGTTCCGCGCTCACGAGGGTCTGCTTGCGGATCCACTCTGGCGGCACTTTGTCTTTATGGGTGTTCCGAACTTCGATATAATAGCCAAAAACGTTGTTGGAAGCTATTTTCAGCGACGAAATGCCCGTGCGTTTGGTCTCGCGCTCCAGCATCTGATCAAGATAATCCTTGCTGTTTGCCGAAATATTCCGAAGCCCATCCAAGGTTTCCGAAAAGCCTTCGGCTATGCTATTGCCTTTCAGGATATTTACCGGGGCTTCCTCATAGAGGGTTTCCTTTATTTTGTTCCGAAGCGATTGGCAATCGTGCAATTGCTCGCCTATGATTTTCAGCGATTCGTTTTTTGACTGCAGCGCCAAAACCTTGATGGGCACCGCGGCCTCCAACGAATTCTTAAGCTGGATTACCTCGCGCGGATTGATTTTGGCGGTGGCTACTTTGGAAACAAGCCGTTCCAGATCGCCTATGCGCTTGGTGTATTGTTGGATTTTATCGAGTACCGACGGATTGTCCAGCAGAAAGGAAACCACTTCGTGCCTGCGGCTAATCTTGTCGATATTCTTCAGCGGAAGCGCCATCCAGCGTTTTAGCAGCCTTCCGCCCATAGGCGAAATGGTCTTGTCTATCACGTCCAGAAGGGTGACCGCGTTCTGCTGGTTGGCGTGGTACAGCTCCAGATTGCGGATGGTAAAGCGGTCCATCCACACGTATTCTTCCTCGGCAATGCGGGAAAGGCGGGCAATGTGCTGCAGCTTGTTGTGCCGCGTTTCGCTCAAATAATGCAGGGCGGCACCGGCGGCGATAATGCCCTCGGCCAAATGGTCAACGCCAAAGCCCTTTAGGTTTTTTACGTCGAAGTGTTTGGTGAGCGTCTCAAAGGCATAATCGCTTTGAAAGACCCAATCCTCCAGGTGGAAAACGTGGTATTCACTGCCGAAATGTTCGGCAAACTGCTTGCGTTTCTGTTTGGAAAAAAGCACTTCGGAAGGGTTGAAGTTCTGCAACAGCTTGTCGATGTATTCGGCGGAACCTTCCGAAACCAAAAACTCGCCCGTGGAGACATCCAAAAATGAAACGCCAATATTTTTAACGGATGTTGAGCCTGTTGGAGCAAAATGTACCGCCGCCAAAAAGTTGTTTGATTTCGATTTTAAGATATCGTCATTCAGCGCTACGCCCGGGGTAACCAGTTCGGTAACGCCCCGTTTCACGATAGTCTTGGTCATTTTGGGATCTTCAAGCTGGTCGCAAATGGCCACCCGGCAGCCCGCCATCACCAGCTTGGGCAAATAGGTGTTGAGGGAATGGTGCGGAAAGCCGGCAAGCTCGGTACTGTCGCCGCCATTGTTGCGCTGGGTAAGGGTAATGTTCAAAATGCCCGCAGCGCGCACGGCATCTTGGCCAAAAGTCTCGTAAAAATCGCCCACGCGAAACAGCAGCAAGGCATCGGGATATTTGGCCTTGATGGTGTTGTACTGCTTCATCAATGGGGTTACCTTTTTCGCCATAAATCAAAAAAAATCTTTAATCGATAAATGTAACGAAAATGCGGTTTTATTTAAAATGAAGCGATAGTGAATTATCGTGATTTATCAACAATTACTCCTGCTCCCCCTAGCTGTGGCATCTCCCCTCGAAAGGGCGAAAGACGTAATTTTAATTGAGGTGACCTGCAACCTAAAACGGCGCACTAAAACCGAGAATAACTTTTAACATTCAATTTTTAACAACTAACTTTACCCACCTATGAAGTACCGCAAACTGAAAAACCGCGAACTGGAACGCATCACCGCAAAGGAATACAAGGCTTCGGCAAAAACACCGCTTATCATTATTCTCGATAACATCCGCAGCCTGAACAACATCGGTTCCGTTTTCCGTACTGCCGATGCTTTTTTGGTGAAAAAAATATACCTCTGTGGCATTACCGCTACCCCACCCCATAAGGACATCCAGAAAACCGCCCTGGGGGCCACGGAAAGCGTGGATTGGGAATATGCCGAAAATACGCTGGACGTAATTTCAAAACTGCAAAGCGAAGACGTTTTTGTAGCCGCCATAGAACAGGCCGAGCAAGCCGTTACCCTCGACGAATTCAAGGTACAAAAAAACAAAACCTATGCCCTGATTTTTGGAAACGAAGTGAAGGGCGTACAGCAAAAAGCGGTAAGTGCCAGCGATGCGGTGATCGAGATTCCGCAATTTGGCACCAAACATTCCCTCAACATTTCGGTGAGCGCAGGCGTGGTGGTTTGGGATTTTTTTACGAAACTGGGGAAGGTTTGAGGCGGGAGGCCCGAGGCTTCAGGTCTTTAAACCCCCAGAGAGTGGCTAAATTATCATATATATTTGTCCTACGTCCTATGTCTTACCGTCATACGTCATTTTTAGACTTCAAGAAAAACGGTTCAGCAACAGTTCCACGTGGATAAGCACGATACTAAAAACCCCGAGGACGATGGCAAACTTGAGGATGTTGTGCAAGGCCATATAGTGAATCTTGTTTTTTGAATACCACAAGACCGCCATAAACACCGCCAGTCCGGCGATACTCGCATAAAAATAGTAATCCATATACCCTATTTCTGCCTTAAATTTTGTGATTAGCAAAATAATGGGCACCAGCGTCAAAACACTTAAAAAAGTCAACATTCTTTTGGAGGTCTTTTCGCCGTAAACAACCGGAATGGTATGGTAGCCGTGCACCAAATCGCCCTTTAGGTTTTCGAGGTCCTTTACCAATTCGCGCATAGCAATAAGCAGAAAGAGAAAAGTAGCGTGCACAAAGATCACCACGTCAAAATTGGCGTAGTGCACAAAGATGGCAAAGAACGGCACCACCGCAAGCACGGCCGCCGTTATATTGCCGATAAAGGGATATTTCTTGAGTTTATGCGAATAAAACCAAAGAAAGAAAATATATATTGAAAAGAACAATACGGCCCGAAACGAAACATAGCTCGCAAATATGACCGACAGGAAATTGAGCACGAAATAGGCCGAGAGCTTGGTGCGCTGGCTCACCAACCGGTCCAGCATGGTCTTGCGCGGGCGGTTGATCAGGTCCTTTTCGCTATCGTAAAAACTGTTGATGATATAGCCGCCGGCAATGGCTGAGGAAGAGGCCAGCACGAGCATGAGCAAGTTTACGTCAAACAACACCTCCCGCACGGGCAGGTCTGGTGCCAAAATATAAATGCTCGCCAAATATTGGGCGAGCACGATAATGAGAATATTATAACCGCGAACCACCGAAAACAGGCTAAAAAACTTTAGGAGAAAGAGTTTTTGTTTTCGGTTTAGCATAAAAATACAAGTTGAAGAAATCTGAAAAGATACCTCAGAAAAAGCGGGGCCTAAAAACTATAGACCACCTCTAGCCTATAATCCTTCAGGGCTGCGCGGGCTTTGTCTATATCTTCGGTAAAGCCGAGCATATAGCCGCCACCGCCAGAGCCACAAAGTTTTAGGTAATAGGCATTGGTGTCAATTCCTTTTTTCCAGAGTTTATGGAACTGTGCGGGGATCATCGGTTTAAAATTGTCGAGCACCACTTTGGAAAGTTGCTTGATATTGCCGAAAAGCGATTTTACGTTGCCCTGCAGAAAGTCTTCCACACAGGCATCGGTATGTTTTACGAACTGGTCCTTCAGCATATTCCGAAACCCTTCCTGCTTCATGTTTTCCATAAAAATCTGAACCATGGGGGCCGTTTCGCCCGTACTGCCACTATCGAGCAAAAAGACCGCGCCCTTGCCGTTTTCGGTTTGGGAGGGAATGCCCGCCGGTTCAATATTGTCTTTGGAATTGATCAGGATGGGAAGGCTTAAATAGCTGTTCAGCGGATCCAGGCCCGAGGATTTTCCGTGGAAAAAGGATTCCATCTCGGCAAAGATGGCCTTTAGCTTCAGCAATTTCTCACGGGTAAGGTTTTCCAGCACGGTAATTTTATCATTGGCATATTTGTCGTAAATGGCCGCCACCAGCGCCCCGCTACTGCCCACGCCGTAGCCCTGCGGAATGCTGCTGTCAAAATACAGCCCCTTTTCCACATCAGCGTTAAGGGCCTCCATATCAAAAGAAACCAATTTTGGGTTTTCCTTTTGAAGCTTCTCCAAATATTCGGCAAAGCGTTTCAGTCCCTGGTTTGATTTGTGGGTGGCAATGGTGTGGTGCTCGTCTATCTTGAGCGCGCCGTTGTAGAAATTATACGGAATGGAAAGTCCTTTGGAATCCTTGATGATTCCATATTCGCCAAAAAGCAGGATTTTTGAGTAAAAAAGGGGGCCGTGCATATTGTTCAATTAGGTTACAATATATGTAAAGTTTCTTTTTTAAGCTGAAATTTGCCACAAAGGTAACCATTTGCGAAAATATTTTTCAGAAAGTAATGTGAATATTGGTAAATTCTCCTATCACAAATCCTTGTGCGCGTGATTTTTGAAGTTGTGTTGATAACATTCCCCAATACTTTTCGATATCGGTACAGAGCGCCAAAAAGCAAAGGCCTCCTATCCCAGACGCTGATTAGAGTTTAAAGGTCAAGTATATGGCAAATACCTTCATAACCAAATTGCACGAAACGGTCCCGGTGGAGTCCTTGGCTAAACCCCAGCCCCGGGCGGAAAAATAAGGACTTACTATGTATAAAAATAAATCGTATCTTTCTAAGCACTATCCCCGGAACAATTTAATTTTTCTCTGAAGCAACTCATGGCCATAGCATTACAAATCCGGAGATTTCTATTCATATCCATACTCCTGGGTGTCTGTTCGGCTTTTTCCCAAGAAAAAAGAGCTTCCGTCAAGGAGATTCAGACCTTGATAGATCAGGATTCCTTAAAAAAGGCACGCATCCTGGTCGCCAAAAACGTGGCGCACTATAAAGCCGAAAAAAAATATGACAGTCTGTACAACTACATCCAGTTTGAGGGTAGTTTTAAACTGAACAACGGCAATAAGCAAAAGGCCATACAAAAAGCCGAGGCCCTTACCGCCGAGATCCGCAAAAAAGCGAGCCCGCATTTTGTAGTGGAAGCCATTACCGAGCTGGGCTGGATCTACGATGACGCCGGAAAGCAAAAAACGTCATATGATCTATTGAAGGGCGCCATCCCCTATGCCAAGAAAAATCGGGAGAAGGGCAATATTGATCTGGCAGGGATTATATACCGTCTGGGTTATTACGCCTCAAAAATGGGCGATTACCCACTGGCCAAAAAACACTATTCCAGGGCCCTCAACCTCCTGAAAAAATCTGGGAAACCCGACTATGTTTTTTACAACCAGGTGTACAACGCCCTGGGCGGCATGATGTGGCAGGAGGCCAAGCTAGACAGTGCCAAGTATTATTTTCAGGAAGCCGTCAAAGTATTGGAAAAGACCGACGAAAATGACCTTATGAACCGATATTACCGACCGGCGCTTATAAAAATGAACCTCGCGGTGATCTGGAATGCAATGGGAAAAAACAGCGAGGCCATTGCCATCTCCGAAGAAGCCTACACGGGTTTTCAGGAATATATAGACCGCGCCACCGATGAGGCCCGCATTTTTAAGGCCAAGGGCAGCCAATGTGTGGTCATGGATAATATGGCATCTTTTTACAACACCCTGGGGCAACAGAGCCGGGCCCAAGAGCTTATTGAGTTTTCATTTGAACAGAAGAAAAAATTGTATGAAAAAAACGATATCAACCTCATCATCTCCCACATCATTCTCGCTGAGGCCAAGATAGCAAATCGCGATTTTGAGGGCGCTGCCATAAACGCCGACCAAGCCCTGGCCATGCTGAAAAACAATCCCGGCGCCAATCTTTATTGGGAAGTAGCCGCCCTTTTTACCCGCGCCTCAATCTACGACGAGATGGGAGAAATAGAACCCGCGGCAGCCTATTATGAGCAGGCAGTAACCATGTACCGGAATATGGGCGCAGGTTTTGCCAAGGATTATATGGACAATGCCCTGGAATATTCACAATTTGCGGCCAAAAACAATATGCGCGACAAGGCCTTATCCCTCGCCACCGAAACATACAATTTTACCCATACCGGCGATTTCAAGAATACACTTCCAGAGTTTTACCACACCGTTAACCTCGCCCAGATACATTATTTATTGAAAAATTATGCCGAAGCCGAAAAATACAGTGAGGAGGCTCTATGCTTCAATATATTAAACGACGGTAGCCCAACCAAGGCCGTGGATTCAGTGCTTACGCTTTATAGAAAACCCCAAGCCCTGTTGATAAACGCCAAGGCCAAATATCAACGCAGCCAGAATAAAAACGCTTTCCTGCTAAAGGAGCTATTGCAGCAAGTGGAATCGGGTATTGCTATTCTGGACCAACGGAAAAAAGTGGTGACCAACAATGAGGACATTACCTTGCTGATGTCTGAAAATAAGGAGTTGCTCGCATTTGCCGAAAAACTCCGACTGGAACTTTACGAACTTACTAAAAATGAGCAGTACCTCAATAAACTTATTGCCCTGCACGAATCGAGCATCTACAACCGCATCAGGTCGCGTTTGAGTTTGCGCGAAAATGTATCGTTCCAGCACGTTCCCGAAAAGGTTTTTAAAAGGGAAAATGAATTGAAGTCAAAACTGGCTACCTCGATACAAGAGAACCCCACGGGCGGGCTCCAGAAGTATTTTGAAGCCACCCAACAATGGGAAGCATTTTTGGATTCCCTGAAAATTGATTATCCAAGGTATTACAATATGCGTTATGCCACCATTGAAGTGCCTATGGAAAACCTGCAACAGAGCATTCCCGAAAACACAAGCGTAGTGCGCTATCTGTTTGTTGACGAGGGGCTTTACGCCCTTGTGGTTTCTTCCCATTTCAAGAAACTCATAAAGCTGCGGTACGCTCCCGTGTCTGGCCATATTAAGGCACTTGCCAGTAACACCAATTTTGCCCTGGGGAGCTTCAGGACCTATTTGTATGAACTTTACAGAGCGCTGTGGCTTCCCTTGGAACCCTATGTAAAGACAAAAAAAGTGATCATTGTGCCCGATGGGGAATTGTTTAACCTCAGCTTTGAAATGTTGTCGCAAAGTCCATTGAAATCATTTCGCGACTTCACCGAAACGAGTTTATTGAACAAATATGATATTTCATACAATTTCAGCCTCCTACTCCTCAGCGACCATAAAAAGATCGTAAACTATCCCGAAGATTTCGTTGCCTTTGTTCCCGGGTTTACCAACGCTATGAAAGAGGATTACAAACTGGCCATTAAAGATTCGGTAAAACTGGACAAAACCTATCTTACCCTCCTTCCCCAACCCTTTAGCCAGGACCTGGTAAAGCAGTATTCAAGGATATTGGACGGTAGCTATTTTTTAAATGAGAATGCCAGCAAGGAACTTTTTATAAGCCATGCCAAAGAGCACAAGATTATCCATATTGGCACCCATGCCGAGAGCAACAACCTGAGTCCCGAACTAAGCCGGCTTATTTTTGCCAAACAAAAAAAAGGCAACCTGCGGTTTGATGACAACTCGCTTTATTCTTATGAAATTTACAATATTGACCTTTCCTCCAACCTCGCCATTCTTACCGCCTGCGAAACGGGAAAACCTACCTACCAGGCAGGCGAGGGTATGATCTCCTTGGCCCATGCCTTCAATTATGCCGGCAGCGAAAGCATATTGACCAGCCTTTGGGAAATAGATGAGGAATCCAGCGCCAAGATCCTCGGGTATTTTTACGACAACCTTGCCCGCGGAATGGACAAGGATGAAGCCCTGAAAAATGCCAAGATAAGTTACCTAGAAACTGCCGAGGGCCGCACCGCAGCGCCCCAATACTGGGCCGGACTTGTTTTGATAGGCAATACTGCGCCCTTGGACCTCAGTTGGTCGGTAGCGTGGTTGTGGTATGTTTTGGCGGTGGTGGTGACAGCGCTGTTGATAATGGCCGTCATAAAAAAAAGGAAAACCTCCTAAGCGGGTAGCGCACGGGCACCCAGGCCAACGTGGTCTTCAATATACTCGCCGTTTTTACAATAAGGAACCAGGTCCGATTTTATGAATTGTTGCACTGCTTCCTTTTCCCCTTCGGGATAAAGCAGGTGCACGTTGGCGCCCGCATCCAGCGTAAAGCAGGCGTGGCTGCCGATATCTTCCCTGTATTTCCAAATCCTGTTGATGATTTCCAAGGTATTGGGCTTCATTAAAATAAAATATGGCGAAGAGGTAAGCATCATGGCGTGAAGGGAAAGCGCTTCACTTTCCACTATTTTCACAAATTCTGAAAGATTACCGTTTTTAAACACGGGGACCAACCTTGACAGATTGTCCTTTGCCTGCCGGAATCGTTGGGCGGCATAGGGGTTGTCGATCATAAGGTTATGGCCCACGGTACTGCTTATCTGTTTTTCGCCTTTATCGACCAGCAGGATGGTATCCTGATAATTTTTGAAATTGGGATGTACCGTATTGGGATATTTGCTTCCAAAGAGGTTGCTGCTATTTTCTATATCGGCATGCTGGCCCCAAACAATGAGCGGGCCTTCCAGGCTGCGGCAGGCACTGCCCGAGCCTAACCGGGCCAAGAAAGAAGCCTTTTCGGCAAAGTAGGTCTGCCAGGTTTCATCCAGATCAATATCCATTTGCTTCAGCATTTGCCGTTCCATATCCATCAGGCAGAGGGCCAGGGCCGCCATTCCGCTGGCCGAGGAGGCAATGCCACTGCTGTGCGGAAAGCTGTTGCAGGTTTCAATCCTGAACCTGAAATCTTCCAAAAAAGGCATATATACCGCTATTCTTTCAAAAAACGTATTGATTTTCGGTTCAAAACCTATTTCCCTCTTGCCGTGCAGGTACACTTCAAATTCAAATCCCTTTTCCTGCTTTCTTTCATAGTGAAGGGAGGTTTTGGTATGGCAGTTTTCCAAGGTGAAACTAAGAGAGGGGTTCATCGGCATCTGCTCGCCGTATTTACCCCAATATTTCACCAGGGCAATATTGCTGGGCGCTTGCCAGCCCACTGTACCAGAAGTAAGGGAATGATGGTAATTGCAAACAATGAATTTGTGCTGCGGCATAGGCTTAAGGGGATAGAAAGCAAATGTAACGCAAAAAATCTTGTGATGAAAATGATGACATTTTAACCCAAACCCGATATTAGTGTAGCCATCCGCCCGAATATCAAAAATGATTGACTTGTGACACGGCTTTTTTCAAAAACATTAAAACAACCGTCATGAAACCGAACCAACTACCCCGCCGCACATTTTTAAATGGAAATACCCTAATTGGATGCCTTCTCCTTTTTATATTACTAAATGCCACCCCCTTGACCGCCCAAAATTGGATGCAGCTAGGAAGCGACATCCCCGGCGAGACCGTTGATGATAAAAGCGGCGCCAGCATAAGCCTTAGCGAGGATGGCTTAACCCTGGCCATAGGTGTGCCCCAACACGGAGGCGGGAACACCGGTATGGCAAAGGTTTATACCTATTCGCCGACAGAGTGGGCATTAAAAGGAAGCCCGATCACGGGTTCTTCCACAGACCGATATTTCGGGATTTCGGTTAGCCTAAGCAATGATGGGAACAGGCTCGCCGTTTGCGCATCATACAATAATACCAACCCTAATGAAGAAGTGAAAATCTACCAATGGAACGGCAGTGCCTGGGAACAATTGGGCAATACCCTGCTCTGGCAATCATTGAGCGTGTATCATGGCTCCGTAAAACTTAACGGGAGCGGTGATACGGTGGCCATTGGCGATATGGGCAATACCACCAATGGCAACAACGCGGGGCAGATAAGAATTTACACGCTGAATGGCAATACATGGCAACAGCGCGGGAGCAGTATCAATGGCAGCGCAAATGATGTTACAGGTGAGATACTGGATCTAAGCAATGACGGAAATACTTTTGCCGCCAATTTTGGCGACAATATCCAAGTATATTCCTGGAACGGTACCGATTGGACTGCCAAAGGCAATCTTTTTAATGAATTTCCATACCAGACAGTTGCATTGGGCCAAGATGGAAATATTCTGGTCCTCACTGGACTAAACGCACCCGGAGCCAACGAAAACAAAGGGGCCGCCCAGGTTTATGAGTGGAATGGCTCCATCTGGACACCTAAAGGGCCCCTATTTGAAGGCGAGCCCAATTCGGGATTGGGTTTCTCGGCCGCACTGAACCAAGACAACAACGTCCTGGCCCTAGGTGGGCCGGGGGCAAATTCGGGATACGGCGAGGCGCGGACCTACATTTTCAATGGCACCCAATGGGAACAAATAGGCAATACGATTGTCGGGGAAACCGACTTGGAGTATTGTGGTTTTTCCATCAGTTTAAATGGGGCGGGCAACATACTTGCCGTAGGATCACCAACCTATCTCGCAGGAAATTACGGGCTTTCTGCCCGGACGCGGGTTTTTGGGAATGATGATATTTTAAGTACTAAAACAGAAAAATCATTTATTCTGAAGAGCCATCCCAATCCAACCCGTGGGAGCTTTTCCATTCTACTGGACAAAACCTATTCCGAAGTACTAATCACCGTACACAACACCCTTGGGCAGGTTCTCTCGGAAAACAAATACGAAGCCACAAATCAAATCACCCATGAAATCACGGGCGCGGCCGGTGTATATTTAGTGAGGGTAAACACCGCCGGGGAGGGATCAACCATTTTAAGGATTATCAAACAGTGACCTCCCCAATAGCTTGTGAGGTTGGATGCCAACCGGAATGCCCCCTATTGATACGGGGGCATTTTTTGGACCGTACGCCAGCTTTGTTTTTGGACATATACGAGTCTGAAATCGAAATCGAAAAATAAAGAAGACAGTTGGCTTTCAGGGAGCTTTAGTTAAAAAATAATTGTTCCAGACGATGACATCATTCCGCCTTGCCCGATGCACTTATACCATCCTTAAAACCTTTAATTATGAAAACCTTGATTACCTTTTTCGCACTTATTTTGGGCACCTTCACCACATTGGCCCAAGATCCCGCCATTCTTTGGCAAAAAACCATCGGAGGTAGCAATACTGATTTTTCTACTGCATTTGAAGCCACCACAGATGGTGGTTACATCTTGGGCGGCTATTCCACCAGCTACATTTCCGGTGAAAAAACCGAAGACAGCAATGGCGGTATCGATATCTGGATTATAAAAATTGACGGGTCTGGAAACATACAATGGCAGAACACCATTGGCGGAAGCGGCGATGATTATCTTATTTCATTAAAACAGACCTCAGATGGCGGATATATTATGGGCGCAGGTTCAGATTCAGACATTTCGGGCGACAAAACCGAAAACTCCCGCGGCGGTCTGGATTATTGGATTTTAAAGCTCGACGGTAGTGGCAATATTGTTTGGCAAAAAACCTATGGTGGCGACCAACCAGAATTTGATACGTATATCGTTGAAACGTCAGATGGCAGCTACTTCGTGGGGGGCTATTCCGACAGCGGCATCAGTGGCGACAAGACCGTACCTTCCAAAGGCCAGCGCGATTTTTGGGCCCTAAAACTTGACGGCAGCGGCAATATAATTTGGCAAAAAGCCTTTGGCGGAAACCTGGTCGATAGGCCACAGGCAGCTTTTCAGGCCACTGATGGCGGATATCTGATGGCCGGGTTTTCAAATTCGGGCATATCGGGCGACAAGACCGAGCCCAACCGCGGCGGCAACGATTACTGGATCATTAAAATGGATGGCAGTGGAAACCTGCAATGGGACACGACCTATGGCGGAAATGACAGTGATGTACTGCGCAATATCATCCAGACGGCCGATGCCGGCTTCTTGGCTGCAGGCTATTCAAAATCAAACATTTCGGGCGATAAGACCGAAAACTCGCGGGGCGATTATGACCAGTGGATCCTAAAGCTGGATGGAAGTGGCAATCTGGACTGGCAAAAAACAATTGGCGGTAGCGCCATTGACTACCCGCGTGACGTAAAACAAGTGGCCGGCAGCAGCTATATTGTGGCCAGCTGGAGCAACAGCAACGCCAGTGGCGAAAAGACCGAGAACAGCAACGGCGGCTATGATTATTGGTTGATGCGTCTCAGCAGCGCCGGAGGCATCATTTCCCAAAATTCCATAGGCGGCTCGGGCGATGAGAGTGGGCCGTACGTCATTCCGCTGGCCAACGGAAATTTGGCGATGTTCTGCTCTTCAGACAGCAACATTTCGGGCGACAAGGGCGACGACAGCCGCGGGCTTGACGATTATTGGGTTTTTGAGGCCAGCCCCGCCATTTTGGGCACGGCAACGCATAGTTTTGAAACCAAGGTAGTGGCCTTTCCCAACCCGACCGCAGGAAAATGTACCATAGACTTGGGCAGCCCGTATTCTCAGGCAACCGTTTCCATTTACAACCATTTGGGCCAGCACATCTCTGATAAAGCCTATCGCAACGCACAATACTTGGAACTGGAAATAACAGGCGCTCCAGGCATATATTTGGCCACCATACATACTGCGGAAGGAAAGGAGACCACAATCAAGATATTGAAAAAGTAATTTTTTTCATACAAGAGAAAAACAGTCGTAAGCTTCGGTCATTGCCGGAGCTTCCGGTTTTTAAGCTTTTTTGGGAAATTGTTTAGTTACTTTCCAATACGTTGAAAATTGTTATCTTTCCCTTCAAATTCACATTTCGGCCCATAGCTTTCATTAAAATTCGTTCAGATGAAAAACATATTTTTCCTTTTTATAGCACTTTTTGGATTAACCGTACAAAGCCAATCGCTCACGGAAACCGAAATTTCGGGCACCTGGATTGTCGTGGCCATTGCCGAACCCGGAACCCATCCGGAGGAGGCAAAAATGATGGAAAGGGCCTACTTTGATCTTTATCCAGACCACCGTTTTCAATTAAGAATGAAATCGAAAAACAAGACCGAAAAAGGCTATGAGGCCATGTACCAAAATTACACCTGGCGGTTTGACCCTTCAGCACAGACGGTTTACCTTTCCAATGATACTTTCCCCATAAAGATCATTCGCGAGAACGACAAGGTTTATTTTGAGCTTTTGGGAACCGGGACAAAGCTAGAAGTGTTAAGGCCTATGTAAAACAGGGTCGAGCCCAACAGATCACCCTATAAAATTATAGTATCCAAATCTCCCAAACACCCTTTATCTTCCACCAAAATCCCTAAATTTGCTCCCCCCTAAAAAATATAGGGAATTTTGATCCATGATGTCTCGCCTCTGCTTTCTTTTGGCCTTATGCAGCAGCCTTCTTGCCAAGGCACAAAACGTACAGATCGATGCCACTTCCTATTCGCCACAACAGCTCCTTGAGGACATCCTGATAGACAGTGGCTGCATCAGCAACGTACAGGTTACTGCCACAGTAGGCGGCAATTTTACCGATAGCGATAAGAGTTTTGGATATTTTTCTGCCAACGGCAGCAGCTTTCCCCTTCAGAAAGGAATCGTGATGAGCACTGGCAAGCTGGCCCACGTGCCCGGCCCCAATACTACCCTGAGCGATGACGACGCCCCCGGCTGGACGGGCGACCAGGATCTGGAAAACGCCCTAAACATAAGCAACACCACCAATGCCACCATTCTCGAATTCGACTTTGTACCCAATGCCGACAATATCCAGTTCCGCTACCTGTTCGCTTCCGAAGAATACCAGGAGGGCGACCCCAACACCTGTATTTACAGTGATGCCTTTGCATTTTTGATCAAACCCATTGGCGGAGATTACACCAATATCGCATTGGTACCGGGAACCAATACCCCTGTTTTGGTCACTACCGTGCATTCAGGCATTCCCGGGGCTTGTCCTCCCATTAACGAAACCTATTTTGAAGGCTGGAACGGCCCCACCGCGCCGATCAACTTTAATGGTCAAACCAAGGTGCTTACTGTCGCAACCGCGGTAACCGTGGGGCAAACCTATCACATAAAATTGGTCATTGCCGATGAAGCCAACTATCGGTATGATTCGGCCGTATTTTTGGAAGGGGGAAGTTTTAATATTGCCGCCAACCTGGGGGCCGACCGCAGTTTTGTGACCAACAACCCGCTATGCGAAAACGAAACCTACATCCTGGACGCCACGCCCCAGGGCACAATCCCGCTTGGTTATACGTGGTTCAGGAACGGGATCCTGATTCCGGGAGAAACATCGGCGCAGCTTACAGTTAGCACCCCGGGCATTTATAAAGTTGAAATTGACTATGGCAACGGCTGCATAGCTTCTGATGAGGTGTTGATAGAATACAGCGGCCCCGTCACCGTAATTGATACTGACCTATATCAGTGCGAGCCCTATCCCGATGGGCGGGCAACCTTCAACCTTTTTGATTCGGAAGAAAACATAATCAACGGCGATCCGCTTTTGCGGGTATATTCCTTTCACCATAGTTTTGACGAGGCGCAGAACAACATCAGCCCTATTCCCAATCCAATGGCCTATACCAATTCCGGGCCCAATGAACTGGTTTTTGCGCGGGTACTTTCAGACTATGGCTGCGTGGGCGTGGCGGCGGTTACGCTCAAAACCACCACCAATACCGCATCCGATTTTTATTTGACCCAATGTTCAACGCCGGGAACGCCGGGCTTTGCCAGTTTTGACCTTTCTGCCACCACGGCCGAGCTGGAGGCCATTTTCGGAACGAATGGCCGCATAAGCTACCATTTAACTTATAACCAAGCGCTTGCCCAGGCCAATCCGCTCTCCAATCCATTTACAAATACCGAGGCCAATCTTCAGAACATCTACGCCCGGGCCAGCAATGACGATGGATGTCTGGGCACGGCAAAAATTATCCTGAACGTCCTAAACACTCCAGAATTTAATGGCCCGGAAACCTATGTGTACTGTCAAAATACCTTTCCGCAGACCATAACCTTGGATCCCGAATTGATTGGCACCTACACCAATTCGGAGTTTCTCTGGTCCACCGGTGAAAACACCGCTACCATTGAGGCGAATGAGCCCGGAACCTATTCGGTCACCGTCAACAGGCGCAAAAGTATCCACGGCGAAACCTTTACATGTTCGGCTACGCATACCATTACCGTGATTCCTTCTGAAACCGCCCAAGTTTCCTATTCGCTCAGCGGCAATTTCGGCGACCAAACCCTTAGTGTGCAAACCGCCGGAGCGGGAATTTATAGCTATTCCCTTGACAACAGCCCATTCCAGGATTCCAATATTTTTGAAAATGTACGGCCCGGCGAGCACCTGTTAAGGGTACACGATGCCAATGGCTGCGGCACGGTTACGGTCACGGTATATGTTTTGGGTTTTCCGAACTATTTTACCCCCAATGCCGATGGCTATCACGACACCTGGCAGATTATTGGCTTAGACCCAAAGATGCTCCAACTGAAAAGAGTTGAGATTTTTGACCGGTTTGGGAAAATACTTTATGTTTTGGGCAAAAACCACCGCGGTTGGGATGGCAATTACAATGGCCGCCCCCTGCCCTCTTCCGATTATTGGTTTAAGGCTATCTTTGATGACGGCAGTAGCCACCGGGGCCACTTTACATTGAAGCGATAAAGGGTGAATTTAATCTTTGGCCACAATAAATATCGAGGGCCAAAGATGCCAAAAGCCCATTTTTCAGTAATATTGTCCCAATTCCTATCCTGAAATACGATGCACGACCACAATTTTGAAAAAGCTTCCGAAATAGCCGAGAAATATTACAATCTTTCAGCCCAGGCTACAAAGCTGGAAGGTTATGTTGACGAAAATTTTTTATTGATCACTCCTGTTGGAGAAAGATTCCTCCTGAAAATTTCTTCCGAAGAAAATAGCGACCACCACGATTTCCAGACAGGCATTTTGGAGCATCTCGCCGCCAAAAACCTGCTGTTTTCCACTTCCGAAACCATTACCAACCAAAAGAAAGAAAAGCTCACAAGGCTTGAGAACAATGGGGTTGCTAGGCTTTTGACCTGGCTGCCCGGAAGGCTTTGGGCCACCGTAAACCCAAAGACCGAAACCCTGCGCAGGAGTTTGGGAGATGTGGCCGGCAGTTTAACAAATGCGCTGAAGGATTTTGACCATCGTGCCGCCCACCGCAACCTGGACTGGGATTTGGCAAACGCTGCCTGGACCATAGAGCATGCACCCCGATTTACGGGAAAGCAAAAGCAACTGGTACAGTATTTCCAAAAACGATTTCAGGAAATTCAAGCCAGCTATCAAACACTTCCCAAAAGTGTGGTCCACAACGATCTGAACGATTATAACATTTTGGTTTCAGAGGAACTGCGCCATCCCAAAGTGGCCGGGATCATTGATTTTGGCGACTGCGTTTTTACCCAGACCGTCAACGACCTGGCCATCCTGCTTGCCTATGCCGTTATGCACCTGCCAGACCCGCTTTCTGCGGCCACCCAAGTGCTAGAAGGCTACCATAAACGGCACCGGTTTTCTGACGAGGAACTGCAATGCCTGTACGTCTTAGTTGGGATGCGGTTGGTAATCACGGTTACCAATGCATCGCTAAAAAAGGAAGCCTTTCCCAAGGAGGAATATTTTGTGATAAGCGAAAAACCTGCGTGGCATTTGCTGGAAAAGTGGTTTCAAGTGAATGAAAACTTCGCCTATTATTCCTTCCGAAATGCCTGTGGCTACACGGCGCATCCCTTGGAAAAAAAGTTTAAAACTTGGGCAAAAAAGAATCAAATTTCCCTAAAAACCCTTTTCCCCACCGAGGTTTCCGAAAAAATTGCAAACCTCGATATGAGCGTGGGCAGCACCCTATTGGGCAATCTTTCGGAATACAACGATCCCGAAATTTCTGAATTCAAACTGAAGCAATTCCAAAAGCATCATCCCAAAACCATTTTGTTGAACGGCTATCTGGAAACGCGTCCTTTTTATACTACCGAGGCCTTCAAAAGTGAGGGCAACAGCGGCCCCCGATACCGCTCCGTCCATTTGGGAACCGATTTTTGGGTGCCTGCCGAAACGCCCGTGCACGCCCCTTTTGACGCGACAGTAAAAGTCGTGCACCACAACAATTATGACAAGGATTACGGCCCGATGCTCATTTTGGAACACAGTTTTGGAAGTGGAAAATTCTTTACGCTCTACGGCCATTTAACGCTTTCTTCCCTTGAAATTTTAAAAGTTGGGCAAAAGGTGAAACAGGGCGACCTGATCGGGTATATCGGCACGCCTTCGGAAAACGGAAACTGGGCGCCACACCTCCATTTTCAGCTTATTTTGGATCTTTTGGGAAACAATGAAAACTTTGACGGCGTGGCCCGGCCTTCGGAGATTGAGGTTTGGAAAAGCCTCTGCCCAAACCCAAATTTTATTTTTGAAGAGGAATTGGAAGCCGCCGAAGCAACGAATTCCGAGCCGTCTGCCAATTCGGTGGAAGAGAAAATGATTCGCTTCCGAAAAGAACATCTCGGAAAGGGCTTGAGTCTTTCCTATGAAAAACCGTTGCACATCGTCCGTGGCGAGGGTGTTTATTTGATCGATACCTTCGGCCGAAAATATCTTGACACTGTAAACAATGTAAACCACGTAGGCCATCAGCATCCAAAAGTAGTCGCAGCGGGTCAAAAACAAATGGCGGTTCTAAATACGAACACCCGCTATCTGCACGAAGAAATTATCGCTTACGCGGAAGCTTTACTGAAAAAATTGCCATCGCATCTATCGGTCATTCACATTGTAAATTCTGGCAGCGAGGCCAACGAACTTGCCCTGCGAATGGCCAAAACCGTTACCGGAAACAAGGATTTTTTCGCCATTGAAGTGGGTTATCACGGCAACACCAATGCCGTGATGGACGTGAGCTCCTATAAATTTGCCGGAGAGGGCGGTTTCCCACAGCCCGAGCACACCCACATTTTGCCGTTGCCGGATTCGTTCCGTGGGAAATATTCCGGAGAAAATTGCGGGATTGATTACGCCAATCACGCAAAGGAGATTATCCAAAATTTAAAAACGGAAGGAAGGGAAATCGCCGGGTTTATAGGCGAAAGTATGATTAGTTGCGGCGGACAGATTGTGCCCCCGAAAAACTATTTCAAAGAAATTTACAAACACGTTCGCGCAGCCGGCGGCATCTGTATAGCCGATGAGGTGCAGACCGGTTTTGGAAGAATGGGAAAAACCTTTTGGGCCTTTGGGCTATACGAGGTGCAACCGGATATCGTAACAATGGGCAAGCCCGCGGGCAACGGCCATCCGTTGGCGGTGGTGGCCTGCACTCGGGAAGTGGCCGAAAAATTCAACACGGGGATGGAGTACTTCAACACCTTTGGCGGCAATCCCGTGAGCTGCGCTATTGGCCGCACTGTTTTGGAAGTTATTGAAGAAGAAAACCTGCAGCAAAATGCTTTGGAAGTTGGCAGTTTCTTAATTGCCGAATTGAAAAAGCTTCAAAAGCAATTCCCCATCATTGGCGACGTTCGGGGCGAAGGGCTGTTTTTGGGCTTTGAACTTAATGATGCAGAAAAAAATCCGCTGCCCGAACACGCTTCCTATTTGGCAAACCGAATGAAACAGCTCGGCATTTTGATGAGCATTGACGGCCCCGACCACAACGTTTTAAAAGTAAAGCCGCCGATGGTTTTCAGCAAAGAGAATGCGGAGGAACTTCTTTTCAGATTGAAAACTGTCTTTGGTGAGGATTTTATGGTTACTTCTTTTTAATATTAATCAGCTCTTCGCGATCTCTGCGACTTTACGGTAAATTATCACCGCGGAGGTGCGGAGAACGCAAAGGTTTTACGAGTCTTTCTTTTTTATCAGAAAAGCATACGGCTCCATTCCTTTGGTATGCTGGAAAATGACCTTTAAAACCCCTATGAGCGGAAGGGCTATAATAGCACCCACCATGCCCCAAAGCACCGAAAAGAGGATAACGCCAAACACAGTGACAAAAGGATTCAGGTTTATTTCATCACCGATGATCCACGGGGTCAAAATATAATTTTCTATCAATTGCGCCGCCGAGATCACAACAATTACGATAAGCGCCGGAGTGGAGCCGGCATACAGATAGGAAAGAACCACCGCTATGCCGCCCCCAATGATATTTCCCACGTAGGGAATAATGGAAAAGAGGGCCGCAAACAAGGCCAAAAACAGCGCATAGGGCACCGAGCCCAAGGTAAACCCCAGGTAATAAATTGCAAAAAGAAAGATCATAATCTTTCCCTTTCCCAGTAGATAGCTGTTTATGATTCCTTTGGTGCCGCTCAGGAGAGATCCCATTGCCGCACCATTGGAAACCAATTTTTTGAAGAACTTGATAAACATATTCCGCTGCATCAACAGCAGGATGATGTACACAAAAATGATGAGCGACTGCGACAGTAAATTCATCACAGACGAAAGAAAAGCACTGCCATAGCTTTCCGCCTTTTGTATCAACCTTTTGTTGTTTTCAAAATAATCCTTGTAGTCCCAATTCAGCCTTTGGTTTGCCCATTCAGACAAATGGTTGAGCTTTTCGGCGGCCTTTTCCTTAATGGTGGGCCAATCATTGGCCATGGCATTTATCTGCGAACTTATAAGCCACGCCAGCAGGCTAAAGATCACCACCATCAATAAAACAGAAAGGGTGATGGCAAGCCAACTGGGCAGGCCCCATTGCTTCAGTTTTTCGGTGGGCTTGTCCAGTAAAATTGCGATGATCACCCCCACCAGCAGTGACATCAATAGGGCCGAGCCGAAATAAAGCAGAACCAAAACGCCTCCTACAATCAAAAACGTTTTTATGAGATAAGTGCCGGAAATTTCAATTTTGGGAGTGCTCAAAGGATTTTATTTTGCTTTAAAAATGGTTCGATATGAAGTAAAGTTAATTGAAATTTTTAAAAATGATTTGAATGATTGTCATTTTAAACCGCTTCCCTAAAAATTATTCTATATTTAATGGAAACTTCTTAATATGAAAAAACTTCTTCTCGTGTGCTTTTTGACCCTAACCATTCAAGCCACTTCACAAACCGAAACCACTGACGAGGAAGCCATCCTTTCGGTTTTAAAAATGCAGGAAAACGCCTGGAACAATTACGATCTTAAAGGCTTTATGCAAGGCTATTGGCAAAGCGATTCCCTGAAATTTTACGGGAGCAAAGGCGTGACAAACGGCTGGCAAAAAACCTTGGAAAACTACAAAAAAGGATACCCTTCAAAAGAATACACAGGCAGGCTGAACTTTACCATCGATGCCATCACCAAAATTGAAAACGATTCCTACTACGTGATGGGCCAATTTCATTTGGTTCGCGATACGGGCAATGCGAACGGGGTTTTCCTTATTATTTTTAGGAGAATTGAAGGGGAATGGAAAATAGTGGCCGATTTGAGTTGTTAATTTCCCTTTAACCGCGTCCAAAGATCGGCCAATAATTTTTTGGCATCGCGGGCATCCTTTCTATCCTCGGTAACGGTTACCTCGTTTCCGGTTTTTTCGAGTCGAAAACTGAACGCATACTTTTCCGTTTGCGGATCAACGCTCATCATCCCGAAACGCAAATCGTTTAGATAAATTCCATCGGATCTTTCAGAAACCGTGTACCAGCCTTGGGTGATTTTTATAAGGCGCTGCACTTTGTCATATTTCCTTAAATCGCCAAGGGCTGCGTGATTCTTCAGATGCGGATAAAACCGGATGGGTTTGGTATCAAAAAAGGAATAATCGCCGATCAAAAAAGCATCCTCGGTTTCCACATTGGCGGTCCACAAAATGGTGTTCAGCGGGCTGGGTTTTGTTTCCAAAGCGGTATAGGCTATGTTTTGATTTTTGAGCGCGGCTTCAAACTTTAAATAGGTAATTCCTTTCAAAACCAAAGTGAGCAGCAGATAGCCACTGCTCACGAGCAACCCGAGATTATTGAACTTTCGCCTTTTCACACTTCCCCTTTTTTGGAGCATCGCCAATATCAAAAACACCAAAAACGGAAGCGTATAGAGCGGGTCGATCACAAAAATATTCTTAAGCGCCAAGCGTAGGTCAAACGGCCAAAAAAGCTGCGTGCCCCAAGTGGTCTGGGCGTCCAATAGAGGGTGTGTAACAAAGCACAGAAACCAAAACCACCACCACTCCCTCAAGCTGGCGCGCTTGTCCCACAGCGAGAGCAGCCAGCCAAAGAGCAAGCCAAAAACCACCGAAAACACAATGGAATGCGTAAACCCACGGTGTATTTCCAGTGCCGTTACCGTATCGGTGAAATAGCCGGAAAGCACATCGAGATCGGGAATGGTACCGGCAATGGCGCCCAGGACCATGGCCTTGTTGCCGATCTTTTTTCCCAAGACCGCTTCCCCCACGGCAGCACCCAGTACGATTTGAGTTACGGAATCCATTTTTTATTGTCTATTATTATTTTTTATTATTTGTTATTCCTCTTCCCTCCGTCTAAATCTCACGTCCAACGTCTCACGTCTAATCAACAATCTCCATTTTTTTCAACAAAAACGAAGCATTCATATTTTGACAGATGCCGGGTTTGAAGGTGTAGTCAAAGTACAGTTCGCCGTCCTTGATCTGGGCGTCAAAATAATAGTTTTTTACTTCGGGCAGTTCTTCTGCGGCCTTGCAAAGGCTTAGATCGTGGGTGGCGATAATGCCGGTGGAATTACTGGCCACAAGCTTTTCAACAAATTTGCGCGAGCCGATGGCCTTGTCGGTGCTGTTGGTTCCTTTTAATATTTCGTCCAGAATGATGAAGTAGCGGTCGCGCTTTATTTCGTCCACGATAAATTTCAACCGTTTCAATTCACTGAAAAAGTAGGATTCATCATCCGTCAAACTATCCGTGGTGCGCATACTGGTGATGAGTTTGATGGGGTGATATTTCGAAGTTTCGGCACAAACGGGCAAGCCGATGTTTCCCATCACGATTTGCAGCGAAACGGTTCTTAAGAAAGTACTTTTTCCGGCCATATTCGCTCCCGTAACGATAAAAAATTCTTCCGAATTGATCCGGAAATCATTGCGTACCATGGTGGTTTCCTTCAACAGTGGATGCCCGGCGCCTTTTACTTTCAGCACGGCCCCATCGGTTGTTATCTTCGGAAAAACATAGTCAGGATGGTTAAAGGCGAAATTGCCCAGACTGTTATAGGCATCAAAAAAAGTGATGGTTTCAAACCAGAGGGGCACCTTTTCCCTATGGGCGGCAATCCATTGCTCAATATGATAGCTTTGCCGAAGGTCACGCAACATAAAGCCGTTGGCCAAAAACCCGATAAGCATATTGCTGCGCTGGTCCAGCGCGTCTAAGTGTTTGGCAAACTGCCGCAATACCGCGGAAGCCTTTTGGGAAGGAGAGGCAATGCTGCTTTTTTTGTTTTGGAGCAGCGCTGCGGAAAAATCCTGTCTTTCAATTTCCAACAGCAGTTTATGGAACTGTTCAAAAGTGCTCTGTATCTTGGAAGTATGGGCCGAAAGGGCATTTAACTTTTTTTGATAGACCCCCGAAATGGCCACGCCCAAAAAGAACCAGCCCACCACGGCATAGCCCGAAACCAAATCGAGAAAATAAAGGGCCACCAGGGCCGCCGAAACCAGGCAGAAAGCCACAGATACCGGCTTGATCCACCGCGGAACAAAGCTACGGTACTGCCCCAGCCAACGGTTTACCTCGGCCGCAGGCACCTCGGTTTTTACCAGCGAGGCTATAGCGGCAAAGTGCTGCCGCCACTCGGGCATTTGGGACAGTTCTTCAATGGCTTGCTGTTTCTGCGGAATGTTGTCAATATCATTGGCCGTAAGGCGCGCCGCCAAATAATCGGAGCCGCTTTCCAAGGCTGTTCTATTTAAATATTGAAAAAAGGAACCACGCCCAAAAAGGTCGATATCCTGACTGTAATAATGAAGCGGGTCTTTATATTTTTCGCCGGAAGGCAAATGGTGGAACACGCGGGCCAGCACCTCCAGCTCGGTTTCGTTTTGTGCCAGCAGCGCCTGTTGCAGGTCGCGCTGGTACTGCAGGTTGCTGTGCCGGCTCACCAGATAGACAAAGGCGGCAATGGTAACCAGCACGATGCCGATGACCAATTGCGTATGCCCAAAGGCGAAATAGACCCCAAAACAGGCTGCCACAAATACCAATAGCCTTAGGGTGCTGGACAGGGCCAGTCTTTTTTTTAGTTTTTGGATTTCGGCAGCGCAGTTTGCTATTTGTAGTCTGTAAAAATCGGAAGGATTGTGCATAGGGTTGGAATAAAACCCCACAGGTCTTTGAGACCTGTGAGGTTTTGGTTCAGTTTTCTGATACGAGGTATGCCAATAAGATTTTAGGCATTGGGTCTTACTGGGTTCGCCTTCAATCTTTGCTTCTTAAAGAAAGCAACGACCTCTTCATTTGTCATTTTGGACAATTTCTTGTCCAATTGGTCCTTAATTTCACGAGCCATCTTCACAGCGTCGAATTGTTTTTGAGTCTTAGTTTTCATAATCCATTAAATCTCTTGGGGATCGAATTTCTAATTGTTTATATCCATTTTTGATGTTTATTGAGTTATAACCCCTTATCCGCTGGATGTTTACCACGTGCTTGAAATTCCAGCTAACGAGTAAATCAGCTTGATAAATCGTGGCAAGGGCAATATGTAAACAATCTGAATAACTTGTTCGTCCCACAACTTTTTCTCTCAAGTATTCCGTCGCAAGTTGAACCGCCTCTCTCGTTTCTATCACAAATTCAGTGTCCTCTTTTCCTATTTCGCGAACCAATTTTCTTACTTTCTCGGGTGCTAATTCCAATTCGGTTTCTAACATTGTTGAAAAGAGAATGGTAAATTCACCCTCGTTGATCCTCCGAAAAAGCGGTTTTGTAAACTCATAAAACTCGTCATCAAAATAGCCTCCAAAAACTGAGGTGTCCAAATAAATGCGCTGTTTTTTCATAGTTTGAGGTTTCGGCATCTATTAAAGAGTAAGCCTATTGGTGGAAGAAATGGCCAAATTGATGTTCGGGTAGGTCATCATCTTCGACACGGCGCCCTTTAATGGTCTAAATTAACAAAATTCAGCGAGAAGCTTCCCGATTTCTGGATTTTTAAAAACCCCACAGGTCTTTGAGACCTGTGAGGTTTCAGATCAAAAATTATTTAGTTCGGCTTGCAATTTTTTGGTGAGGCTGTTTAAGACCAAATCATAGGAATGGTCAATCAATTCCAACAACAGGCGCTGCGGAAGGTTCCGTTCCAGCTCCACGGTGTTCCAGTGCACCTTGCTCATATGGTAGCCGGGGCGGATAAGGCCGTCGTACTCCTCGCGCAGGGCGATGGCGCGTTCCGGATCGCACTTTAGGTTGGCCGTGGGGGGATGGGTATTGAGCCCAGTGAGCGCAAACATCTTGCCCATCACCTTAAACACCAACGTATCTTCCCCAAAGGGAAAGGATTCGGCCACGCCTTTTTTGGAGAGACAATATTTTCTAAAGTCTTCTATGTTCATTGCTTTAATCTTGTTTTTTCCTCTTGTGCATACAGCGCGCTGTAATCCAGCTTCCAGTTGATGGTCTCTACCAGTTTTTCCATCATCTGTATGGTTTCCAGCGCCTGTTTGGAGGCTTCCTCATAGAGGCCGCTTTCGGGAATCTTGTCCACGATGTGCTTTTTGGCTTCTTGGTTTATCTCGGTCAGGTCGGTAGCGGTAAAGGGGTTGGCCCAGCCTTCGCGCTTGTCGTAATACTTAAAATCGGTCTCAATGGTGAGCAGTTGCGGCTGGGGGAAGTTGGTAAGGATGATGGTCTTGTTTTTGGTGTCGGGCTCCATCCGCAGTTTGGTAAGGTCAAAGCCTATGTGCGCCTTGGCCTCGATCAAGACCAAGGCTTTCTTTTTCCCCAAAAGCAGATTGAGCCATTTGTCCTTTACGTTTTCGTAGTAGAAAATTTCGGAAAAATCGCCTTCCACGGTAATGAACTTGCACACGCTGCGGATTTTTTCCATCAGCACCACACTTTGGGTGTTTACGCGCTCGCGCCTGCCGGCACCGCTAAACCGCGAAAAAAGAAAGTAAGCCACAATGGCCCCAACAGCCAGACCGATAAAGAGTAATTCCATGCCGTAAAGGTACGAAAAAGGACGGATGGCGGACGTTGGTATTTCGGACGTAGGACTTTCGGACGTAGGACGTATGACGGTTTAGAAAAAGTCCTATGTCCTACGTCCTACCGTCTTTTGTCCTAAGCCTTACCGTCTTTAGTCCAAACGAAAAAGCACCGGCTTGCTTGGCGAGGCATCATTATGGAGGGGGGCCATTTGCAGGTTCAATAAATAGCTGCCGTCCTTAATGGTATCGGGAACATAAATCATTTCGGTAATGGTGCAGTCGTGGCGCGGGTTTTCGGGATAATGCCAAAATGCCTTATGCGCCAAAAGCGTGCCTTCGTCCTTTTCCTTATCAACCGAGGGCAGGTCGATCAACAGATGCTTTACGCCAATTTCACGTAAAAACAAAGCGGCCTTTTCGTGAAGGTAGGGCCAATTGGTGTTGGACCAATGTTTCGATTTTTTATCCGAATGGTTCGGGAGGGTACGGATAACGGCGGCTTCGGGCGTTTTTTCCTGCAGGGCCGCTTTAACGTCTTCTTCGGAAATGATTTGGTCCCCGCCCACGGTTTTGGGCTGTACCGAAATCACTTCGGCCAAAAAGAAAAATGTTTTAAGTGCCTCGTTTACCGAATAAAATTCCTCTGAAATATGCCCTACACATTCCGTATGGGTCCCGTGGGCGTGCGGATTGAAAAACACATTGTTGAAATTGACCGAGGCCCCGGCAGCCACCGCGCCCGTCCAATCGCCCAGCTGCACCGGTGCTATGGTTGGTTTTTCCAGATACCACGCCCGCGGATTGTCATTGGAAGCCTTTAACGGCAGGGAGATGTCCAATGGTTTGGAAAGATCAACCTTTATAGTTTGATGGTTTACTTCAATGGTGGCTTTCATATTTTCATTTTGAAAAAATAAAGATACAATTTTACCAAACCCCAAAGGTCTTTGGGCGCTTTGGGAATTAAAAGGCTGTTCCAAAGACCTCACAGGTTTTTACCTGTCCGCCATAGGAGGAAAACCTGTGAGGTCTAAGGCACATTAAACCATAAACAGATCGCTGGCAATGCCGTCGCCCAAAAATTTTCCTTTCCGGGAAATGCGGAGGGTGCCATTCCCTAACTCCAACAACCCGCTTTTCAAATGGGGCTGGGCCTGTTCCAAAAAATATTTTAAGAAACTGGGGCCAAAATCGGCTTCCAGCTTTCGCAGCGACACTCCTTTTGCGGTGCGCAGGGCGGTCATGATATATTCGTTGTACCGATCTGTTTTTGAAAGAATTTCAGCTTCGGAAGGAAGGATACTTGCTTCGAGGCTCTTTATATATTTGGTGTTGTTGGCCACATTCCAACTCCTGCTTTTTCCGTCAAAACTATGCGCCGAAGGCCCAATACCCAAATAGGGCTTGCCCTCCCAATAGGCGGTATTGTTTCGCGAATGGTAACCGGGTTTGCCAAAATTGGAGAATTCATAGTTTTCATAACCCGCTTTTTCGGTTTCCGAAAGCAGCAGCTCGTAATGTTGTTTTGCCACTTCTTCATCCACGGGCTGTACCTTGCCGGTTTCGATAAATTTTTTGAGCGCGGTGCGCGGCTCCACGGTAAGCGCGTAACAGGAAAGGTGCGGCACCTGCAAGTTTAAGGCAGTGTCAAGATTTTGCTTCCAGCGGGCGACGGTCATTCCCGGGATGCCGTAGATGAGGTCGATGCTGATGTTTTCAAAAAATTGCTTTGCAGTCTTTATGGATTCCAAAGCTTCTGAAGCGTTGTGGGCGCGGTTCATCAGCTGCAAATCTGCTTCAAAAAAAGATTGGATGCCAATGGAAAGACGATTGATTCGTGAATTCGTTAATTCGTTAATTCGGGCCGCGGTTAAATCATCCGGGTTGGCCTCGAGGGTGATTTCTGGATTTTCTGAGACCTTAAAATTTGAATAGATAGTTTCAAAAATCTGTTGTAATTCTTCGGAAGAAAGCAAACTCGGGGTACCACCGCCGAAATAAATGGTTTCTACCGTGCCATTCAATTCACCCTTCCGCAGCAGCAATTCCTTACAAAGGGCATTTACCAATTCGCTCTTTTTCTTCAAGGAAGTTGAAAAGTGGAAATCGCAGTAATGGCAGGCCTGTTTGCAGAAGGGAATATGAAGGTAAATGCCGAAGCCGTTTTCGGGCAATACAAATGGGTCCTGTGCGTGTGGTGTTTTCAAGTTTTGGGCAGAATCTTCCTCGACTTCAAAATTACTTATTATTTTTACCGAAATGGATTGTTTCTTCACAAAAACCACTGCGCCAATTTTTTCCGAAACTATGCGTATGCGCTTTTTCCCCCTTTTGGGCTTTCTTCTAATAGGCGGATGGGCCATTGGCCAGGAAAGTGCCGACAAGTTAAAGGTAGGTTATGCAGGTTCGGCTCCCTTTGTACTTGATGGCGATACGCATGAAGGGATTGTTTTTGATATCTGGCAGGCCATAGCCTACGACCTGAACCTGAGGTACGACTACCAGAAATTTGAATCGGTTGAAGACGGCATTGAAGCGGCGCGCGAAGGGGAGATCGATATCCTTTTGGGGCCCACCACCATCAACGCAGAAAGAGCAGCGGAAATCTCCTTTTCACAACCCTATTACAATACCGAAATGGCCATCCTGGCCCCGCTGGAAGAATTGACGCTTTGGGAAAAGATAAGTCCGCTATTCTCCAAAACCTTCCTCTTTGCCGTATTGGGCCTGCTGCTCATCCTTACCATTGTAGGTTTTTTATTTTGGCTGGTAGAAGGCCGAAAATACAAGGACGTTTATGGGAAGCACCTCCATCAAGGCATTGGCTCGGGCATTTGGTTGGCCATCGTGACCATGACCACCGTGGGCTATGGCGATTTTGCGCCCCGTACCTCGGCCGGCCGGGTCGTGATGGGCTCATGGATGATAATCTCACTGATTTTGGCAACCTCGTTTGTGGCGGGTATTGCCACCACCTTTTCCCTCACCACCCGAACGGACAAGACGATTACCTCCATGCAGCAATTGGACGGCAAAATAGTAGC
>CAYSLM010000011.1:0-1780 GCA_964431895.1 uncultured Aequorivita sp. | reverse complement strand
CCCGAACGGACAAGACGATTACCTCCATGCAGCAATTGGACGGCAAAATAGTAGCCGTGCCAGACTACAACAAGATCATGGAACGGGTCCGGAATGTGGATGGTATCCCCAAACCCGTACAAACGGTGACTGAAGGCTACCAACTGCTGCTCGACAAAAAGGTGGACGCCCTTATTTATGACGAAATTCCGCTGGAATACATTTTTGGGAAGGACGAAAAGGAACGCTTTGTACTGAGCAAAAAGAAGATTGAACCGCAATATTACGGCTTCGTTTTTCCAGTGGGAAGCCAATTGAAACGCAAGGTAGATCTGGAGATCATCCACCTGCAGGACACCAAGGAGATCACCCATATTATCGAAGACTGGATAAGCCGGCATTGATTTTATAAAATCGCCCTTATCCTATACGGTCGCCGTTCTGCTTTACAAAGGCCGACCAGCCGGAATAGCCTTTCCCCGTATCTATTTTTACCGAATTGTAAAAATGGCAAACCGCCGCTGCCAGCCCATCGGTACTATCCAAATTCTTTGGTAATTCCTTTAAACTCAAAAGACTTTGAAGCATCTTGGCCACCTGTTCCTTGCTGGCGTTTCCGTTGCCGGTAATGGCCATCTTTATCTTTTTGGGGGAATATTCGGTAATGGGGATTTGGCGCGAAAGCCCCGCCGCCATCGCCACGCCCTGCGCCCGGCCCAGCTTGAGCATGGACTGTACGTTTTTTCCGAAGAACGGGGCTTCAATGGCTATCTCGTCTGGGTTGTGGCTGTCAATAAGCTCGACGGTGCGCTCAAAAATATGTTTCAGTTTTAGGTAGTGGCCGTTGTATTTTTTAAGCTGAAGTTCGTTCAGCTGGAGAAACTGCATCTGCTTGCCCACCACTTTAATCAGGCCGAAACCCATAATGGTGGTGCCGGGGTCAATTCCCAAGATAATTTTTTCTGAACTGTTTTCCATAGTGCGATGAGGGCTTGCCAAAACATTGAATTCGTATTTTAGCAAAATGAACGTCTGCTTGCGCAAAGGTAGCCATTATCTATTTGCCGCCGCCAAGGTTTTGGTGGTGGCCCTTACTTTGGGTTATATTTTTTTTAAATTGCAGGACAGCGCGTCCTTGCCTTTTGCGGGGTTTGTACAGCAAATTGCTCGCGGAAACCACCTCATCCTCGCGGGCTTACTATTTACAATACTGGCCGCGGCCAATTGGTTTTTTGAGATTTTGAAATGGCAAACCCTTGTCTGCACTTTTGGGAGAATAGATTTTAAGACAGCCTTAAAGCAGAGCCTGGCGTCGCTTACCGTTTCTTTGGCCACCCCCAACCGCATTGGGGAATACGGCGCAAAGGCCCTTTTCTTTCAAAGCAGGTACCGGAAGAAAATACTCCTTCTCAACTTCTTTTCAGGAATGGTCCAAATGGCCGTAACCGTATTTTTTGGGATTATCGGACTGCTTTATCTCTTCGGAAATTTCAATATTCCCTATTCGGTTGCCAACGTTGGATATTTTGTAATCGGGATGATTTTTTTGGGGACGCTGGCCTACTATTTTAAGGAAAAAGAATTCTTGCTCAAAGGATTGAGCGCGGCCCGGGTTTTCAATTTTTTCCGAAGCCTTCCCGCGGGCGCCATAGTTAGAACTTTTCTTTTTTCACTGCTCCGCTATGCAGTTTTCAGCGCAATGTTTTTTGGGCTACTGCGCTTCTTTGGAAGCACTTTGTCCCCCATCGAAGCATTCCCGATCATTTTTGCAATGTACCTTTTGGTTTCCGTACTGCCCGCG
>CAYSLM010000010.1:0-32753 GCA_964431895.1 uncultured Aequorivita sp. | reverse complement strand
TGCCCTTGGCGTTTTTTTTAGGTTTCAGCACATCAAATTCCTTCTCCCAAAACCGGATGAGCGAGGTGTTCACGCCAAAAGCTTCGGCAACCTCGCCAATACCGTAATACAATTTTTCGGGTAAGTCTATGTGCATTCTTTTTGGTTATGGGTTGCGGTGTTTGGTTTATGGTTTGGGGTTGTGATGATGATTTGTTTCTGTTTTGGGGCTTCATTGCCCAAATCCCCGATTAATCAAGCGATTGGTTTTCTTCCTGGGATTTTTTCAACATCTCGGCAAATTCTTCCGCAGTCAAGCTTCCGTAGTAGAAATTGATCGGGTTTATTCGCTCTCCATCCTTAAAAACCTCATAATGGCAGTGCGGTGCTTGGCTTCTTCCGGTGCTGCCCACAAAGCCTATGATATCGCCCCGCTGGACTTTTTGTCCAGGTTTCACATTGTACTTATACAGGTGGCCGTAAAGACTTTCATAACCGTAGCCGTGGTCAATCACCACGTGGTTGCCGTAGCCCGTGGCCCTGTTGTCGGCCCGAGTCACAACGCCATCGCCGGTGGCATATATTGGGGTGCCCCGGGGAGCGGTAAAATCCATCCCATAATGAAATTTTCGGGCCTTGGTAAACGGGTCTGTACGGTAGCCATAGCCCGAAGCAATACGGGTGAGGTCCTCATTCTTGACGGGCTGGATGGCCGGAATGGCCGCCAAAAGCTTTTCCTTTTCCTCGGCCAGCTTGGCGATTTCGTCAAGCGATTTGGACTGCACCACAATCTGCTTGGTCAAAACATCCAGGTTGCGCGTGGTATTGATGATGAGTTTGGAATTGTCAAACCCCTCCAGGTCCTTATAACGGTTGATACCCCCAAATCCCGCGCGCCGCTGCTCTTGTGGAATGGGATTGGACTCGAAGTAAACGCGGTACAGGTTGTTGTCACGCTCCTCAACCTCGGCCAAAACCGCTTGGGCCTGCTCCATTTTCTTGTTCAGCAACTCAAACTGCAACTGCATATTGTTCAGCTCGCGCTGAAGGGCAAGCTCCTTGGGGGTTTGAACCGAAGGAAGGTTTAAATAAACCAAAAGCAGCAAAAAGCCGCTCAAGAACATTCCCAATAGGCTCAGGATAAAAATCTTTAACCTTCGGCCTTTTTTTCTTTCTATTTTCCGGTACGAGAGGGTCTCGCTATCGTAGTAATATTTAACCTTAGACATACGTCAAAAAATTGCTATTTTTGCCCGTTGCTTGTTCGCGCGCGGTAAAGGTAACGTTTTACAAATATAGAAATTGTTTGCCACTGCGCCCAACCCCTAATTTTAGCATAACTTTATCATCTATGAAATCCCAGGAAATCCGTTCCAAATTTTTAGATTTTTTCAAGTCGAAACAGCACCTCATCGTGCCCTCAGCGCCCATGGTGGTCAAGAACGACCCCAGCCTGATGTTCGTCAACAGTGGCATGGCACCTTTTAAGGAATACTTTCTGGGAAATGGCAAGCCCAAGAGCCAGCGCATTGCAGATACCCAAAAATGCCTCCGCGTGAGCGGAAAGCACAACGATCTGGAAGAGGTGGGAATGGATACTTACCACCATACCATGTTTGAGATGCTGGGCAACTGGAGTTTTGGCCAACCGGACAATCCCGCAAGTGAAAACAACCCCGCAGCCGGCGGCTATTTTAAAAAGGAGGCCATAGCCTGGGCCTGGGAACTGCTGACGGAAGTCTATAAAATGGACAAGGAAATATTATACGTCACCATTTTTGAAGGCGATAAAAGCGAGGGCCTGGAGCGCGACACCGAAGCCTATGAGCTGTGGCGGCAATTTTTGCCGGAGGACCGCATCCTCAACGGCAACAAAAAAGACAATTTTTGGGAGATGGGCGACCAAGGGCCGTGTGGCCCCTGCAGTGAGATTCACGTTGACATTCGCCCCGCCGCAGAAAAAGCCAAAAAACCGGGCCGTGAACTGGTAAACCAAGACCACCCACAGGTCGTTGAAATCTGGAACCTGGTGTTTATGCAGTTCAACCGAAAAGCCAATGGCAGTCTTGAAAAATTGCCCGCCAAACACGTAGATACAGGGATGGGCTTTGAGCGGCTGTGTATGGTCTTGCAAGGAAAACAAAGCAATTATGATACAGACGTCTTTACTCCACTCATCGGAGAGATTGAGGCCGTGACCAATTCCACTTATGGCGCTGATGGCAAGAAAGATATCGCCATTCGGGTGATTGCCGACCATCTTCGCGCCGTGGCATTTTCCATTGCCGATGGACAACTGCCAAGCAATACTGGCGCAGGCTATGTTATCCGCCGAATTTTGCGTAGGGCCATCCGTTATGGCTTTACTTTTTTAGGCCAAAAGGAACCATTTATCCATAAATTGGTCAATATTTTAACAAGCGAGATGGGTGCTGCCTTCCCCGAACTCTTAAGGGAAAAAAACCTAATGGAAAATGTGATCAGGGAAGAGGAACAATCTTTCCTAAAAACCCTGGACCAAGGTCTCGTGCTGCTCGAAAACATTATAGAAACCGCTCAAACAAAGAAAATCTCAGGCAAGAAAGCCTTTGAGCTTTACGACACCTTTGGCTTTCCCATCGATCTCACAGCCTTGATTTTGCGTGAAAGAGGCTTTTCTCTAAACGAAAAAGAGTTTGAAATAGAGCTCCAAAAACAGAAAGACCGTTCCCGTGCGGCTACCAAGATGGAAACAGGCGACTGGGTAATCTTGGCCGAAGATGATGTAGAGGAATTTGTGGGCTATGACACCCTGGCAACACCAGTAAGAATCACCAAATACCGAAAAGTAGAAAGTAAAAAGGAGGGCCAGATGTACCAATTGGTCTTCAACCTTACGCCTTTCTATCCCGAAGGTGGCGGCCAGGTGGGTGACAAAGGTTATCTCGAAGCTCCAGATGGCGGTGTAACCTACATCATAGACACCAAAAAAGAGAATAACCTAATAGTACATTACGCAAAGCACCTGCCCCGAAACCTGGAGAGCACCTTTACAGCGGTAGTTGACGAGAAACAGCGATTGCGCACCGCCGCCAACCACAGTGCCACCCACCTCTTGCACCAAGGGCTGCGGAAGGTGCTGGGCGAGCACGTGGTACAAAAGGGAAGCATGGTGCACAGCGGGTACCTGCGTTTTGATTTTTCACACTTTTCAAAAGTAACCGAAGAAGAGCTCAAGCAAGTAGAAGACTTTGTGAACGCCCGCATCAGGGAGGGACTTGCCTTGGAGGAACGAAGAAATCTGCCGTTCCAGCAGGCCCTGGACGAGGGTGCAATGGCTCTATTTGGGGAAAAATATGGCGATTCGGTTCGTACTATAAAATTTGGCGAATCCATGGAACTTTGCGGCGGTACCCACGTGGCCAACACCCATGACATCTGGCATTTTATCATCACCTCAGAAAGTGCGGTAGCCGCAGGCATCAGAAGGATTGAGGCCATAACCGGAGATGCCGCAAAAACGTACTTTATTGAGCGTAGCCAGGCCTTTGGCGAATTGCAAAAAGCGCTAAACAATGCCAAGGAACCGGTCAAAGCCGTAGAAAGCCTGAAGGAAGAAAACAACCAGCTGCAGAAACAGATCCAACAATTGCTGAAAGACAAGGCAAAGAATATTAAGAACGAGCTAAAGACCGAAGTAGAAACCATAAACGGGATAAACTTTTTGGCCAAAAAAACAGACCTCGATGCCAGTGGCCTCAAAGATCTGGCATTTGAAATGGGCGGCGAAATGAACGATCTCTATCTGGTGCTCGCTTCAGAAAATAACGGGAAGGCACTGATGGCCATATATATTTCAAAAGATTTGGCTTCGGAAAAAAATCTCGATGCCGGCAAGATAATCCGACAATTGGGAAAATACATCCAAGGCGGAGGGGGCGGACAGCCTTTTTTCGCAACGGCGGGTGGCAAAAACCCCGATGGGATTGACACCGCACTCGACAAGGCCCGTGAATTTATTACGTAAAGTCCCAGATGTGCGGGGTAGAAATTAATTTCCCCGAAAGGGAAAGAAAAAAATTATACTATGGATTTTAAAGCGAAAATAAGAGAGGGAATTCCTTCTATTTTACCCGAAAGGAAACCGTACGACCCCACGATAAACCACGCCCCAAAACGAAAGGAAATTCTTTCAAAAGAAGAAAAGGAACTTGCCCTGCGCAATGCCCTTCGCTATTTTGAGCCGAAACACCACGCCACGCTTTTACCTGAATTCCAGGAGGAACTTGAAAAGTACGGGCGCATCTATATGTACCGCTTCCGTCCCGATTACAAGATGTATGCCCGGCCCATTGACACGTATCCCGGAAAATGTGAGCAGGCCAAGGCCATAATGCTCATGATCCAAAACAATCTGGACTATGCCGTGGCGCAACATCCGCACGAACTCATTACCTATGGCGGCAATGGCGCGGTTTTCCAAAACTGGGCGCAGTATCTGTTGACGATGCAGTATTTGGCTGAAATGACCGATGAGCAGACTTTGGTGATGTATTCGGGGCATCCCATGGGGCTGTTCCCATCGCACAAAGAAGCACCGCGCGTGGTGGTTACCAACGGCATGATGATCCCGAACTATTCCAAGCCCGATGATTGGGAAAAATTCAACGCGCTGGGCGTCACGCAATACGGCCAAATGACGGCCGGAAGCTATATGTATATTGGACCCCAGGGCATTGTACACGGAACCACGATCACGGTGCTGAACGGCTTCAGAAAAATAAAAAAAGAACCCAAGGGCGGCCTGTTCGTAACTTCGGGTCTGGGCGGGATGAGCGGTGCGCAGCCCAAAGCCGGAAACATCGCCGGTTGTGTAACCGTTTGTGCCGAAGTGAACAAAAAAGCCACCGAGACACGACACGGCCAAGGGTGGGTAGATGAAGTAATTTCAGATTTAGACCAACTTGCCGATAGAGTGCGCAAAGCCGTGGCCAATAAGGAAACCGTCTCGATTGCCTTCGATGGGAACGTGGTGGAGGTTTGGGAAAAATTTGCCGACGAAGATATCAAAATCGATTTGGGTAGCGACCAGACTTCGCTCCACAATCCATGGGCCGGTGGGTATTACCCTGCGGGTTTGACCTATGGGGAAGCCAATGAGATGATGGCAAACAACCCCGAACAATTCAAAAAAGAAGTGCAAAAAAGTCTGCGTCGCCAAGTGGAGGCCATCAATAAGCACACCGCCCGGGGCACCTACTTTTTTGACTACGGAAACGCCTTTCTTTTGGAAGCTTCCCGTGCTGGAGCCGATGTGCTTTCCGACGATAAAAACAAGGAATTCAAATATCCTTCGTACGTGCAGGATATTATGGGCCCTATGTGCTTTGATTACGGCTTTGGGCCTTTTCGTTGGGTGTGTACTTCCGGCAAGGAGAAGGATCTTCAAAAGACCGATGAAATTGCCTGCGGAGTTTTGGAAGAATTGATGAAAAATTCGCCAACGGAAATCCAACAGCAAATGCAGGACAACATCCAATGGATCAAGGGCGCACAAGAAAACAAACTGGTTGTGGGCTCACAGGCACGCATCCTGTACGCCGATGCTGACGGCCGGGTACAAATTGCCTCGGCTTTCAATAAGGCTATTTCCGAAGGAAAAATTGGCCCGGTAGTTCTGGGCCGCGACCATCACGATGTTTCGGGGACGGATTCGCCCTATCGGGAAACTTCAAATATATACGATGGAAGCAGGTTTACGGCCGATATGGCCATCCAAAACGTAATCGGCGATAGCTTTCGCGGGGCAACTTGGGTGAGCATCCACAACGGTGGCGGCGTGGGCTGGGGCGAGGTGATAAACGGCGGTTTCGGAATGGTTCTTGATGGTAGTAGCGAGGCACAGCGGCGTTTGGAAAACATGCTTTTCTGGGATGTAAACAACGGAATAGCCCGGCGCAGTTGGGCACGGAATGACGGAGCGGTATTTGCCATTAAGCGCGCGATGCAAAACAATCCGCAATTGAAGGTAACGCTTCCCAATTTCGTTGACGATGGACTTTTCCAATAAAATGGTTTATCTTTATTAGAAAAAAATAAACTGTCGTGAAACCGATTGTTTCAACTTAAAAAATTGCGTTATGAAAGCATTAAAATTCCTTCCCGTACTGCTGCTTCTTGTAGTTACCTCCTGCTCTACCGTTCGCGTAGCCATGGATTTTGACAAGGAAGCCAATTTCAACAATTATCGCTCCTTTGCTTTTTATAGGCCAGGAATAGACAAGGCCGAGATTAGCGATCTGGACAAAAAGAGAATCCTGCGCGCCATTGAGGCTGAACTCACCGCCAAGGGCATGGTAAAATCGGAACAGCCCGACCTGTTGGTAAGTATTTTCACCAAAGAGCGCGAGCGTGTGGATGTGTACAACAACAACTTCGGCTATGGTTGGTACTGGAACCCTTGGTGGTACGGTGGCTATTATGGCAGCACCGTTTCCCGCTCAACCGAAGGCACCCTCTATATTGACCTGATTGATGCCAAGACAAACAACCTGGTTTGGCAAGGAATGGGCAGTGCAGACCTTATCACCAACGATATGGAGAAAAAGGAGGCCCGAATCCAGGAGATAGTCAGGGAAATTTTGGCCCAATATCCGCCCGGTTCCAAAAAATAAATATACCTCAACCAGCATAACCTTCTTCTGAACGGCCCGTTGGCGCCAAGCCGACCTGTTTCTGTAAAAATCGACCTCAAAACGATTTGTATTTAATTAAAAGAAAAAGGTATGAAACCATTTAAGTTAGCACTGTTTGTATTTTTTGTAAGTTTCGGAATACAGGCACAGGAACTGGCATCGGGAAAAGCAACCCTTACCCGGAAAGCCACAGGAATTTACGAAATAAGTAAAACAGACGGCACTTCCAAAACGATAAACATCCGCCCCAATGAAGATGCCCAGACTCGGGGAATTTTAGCGGTGCTTTTCAACGATTGCGAAGCAGTTCGGCATAAGGCTTCAACCACCGTGGGCATTACCGAAGCCCAATTGGTTCAATGGGTAAAAGCCTATAACAATTGCAACTATGCTCCCTATCAACCTACTGAAAAGGAAGTGGAAGCTGCGGCCAATTTTCAAGGAGACAAAATGAGGCTCTTTGCCAGTCTGGGCGGGTCGCTGAACCGTATCAGCTTTTTCAATTTTGACGATTATGAAAACCTGATGCAGGGCCAGGCAAGTTTTGGAATAGCCGCCACGCCTGGTTTTTTGGGTTCTCTACAGGGCAATTTATATTTTACTTTGGAAGGTAGCGCGGCCTTTTCGGGCGATAGGGATTTTTCGAATTCCCCGTTTCAAACAAATTTCAAAAAGAATTCCTTTAGGGCCAGCCTTGGTGGGGAATACCACTTCAACAAAAACGGTTCGTTTCAACCCTTGGTGGGCATTGCCGTAGGACTTGTTCGCGACCACTACAACGGAAGCTATGACATTCACAAATTGGACCAAACGGAAGGCAGCGCTTTTGTTATGCCCAAAGTTGGGGTGCTGTTTCCGTTGGATGCCAAAAAATCATTGGGCGTGATGTTAAGCTACATTCCCGAATATGAAAACGACCTCACTTTTAGGAGCGGCGATGAAATCATTCCATTGATAATCGATTCGCATTACATCAATGCAGGGATCTATTTATATTTCTAAAAAAAACGAAGGCTTCCCGGAAAAATTTCTCGGGAAGCCTTCTATAATTGGGGATAGTTATAAGATTATCTTTTTATCAGCTTCACGCCTTTTACAAGGCCCTCTTCGGTTGAAAAATTCATAAAATAGATTCCGGCTTTCCAATTGTTGGTGCTAAGGTAGATTTCATTGTCGCCCTGGTATCCTTGGCTGAAAATCTGTTGGCCAAGCACGTTATAAACCGAAATGTTCTGAATGGCCGAATTGCTTCGCAGCGCCATTTCATCTTTAACCGGATTGGCGAAGAACAGGGCAAGCTCATTAAAATCAGTAACTCCAGCAGTATCATCCTCCACGTTTTGGGCATAGATACGCAGGCCATCGCCCTTGTCCTCAACAAAGACAGCTACATTCTGGCCGTTGCCTTCACTCGTGAAATTAACCCGCGACTTCGCAGCCGCAAACGTAGCTACGGGCCGGGTTTCCTCAGGCCACGCAAAGTCGCCATTTTCATCAAGATAAACCGCATGCAAGGTAGTGGGCGAAACGCCGTTGTTGTCACCCTCTTCCATCAGAAAAAGCGGACTGCCGTTTCGAAGCCGAAGCGCACCTGCGTGCGATTTGTCATCTCCGATTGGAAAAACCACCTTGGAATTGTCGGTAAATTGGCGCGCGCCGCTATCCTTATCAAATTTCTGGACATATTCGCCGCGCTCGCTTTGGTTGCTGTCTCTATATGTTGAGATGGAATAAATGTATTGTGACCCATTTTGGAAGGCAATCTCGGTTTCC
Source organism: uncultured Aequorivita sp. (assembly GCA_964431895.1). GTDB lineage: Bacteria > Bacteroidota > Bacteroidia > Flavobacteriales > Flavobacteriaceae > Aequorivita. Next base: position 24,327 of record CAYSLM010000010.1, on the reverse strand, counting down.
ATTTCGTAATCGGTTTGATTGGTGTCGAAGTCGGCACCGTTTATTCCCCAAGGCAAGGTGCCATCAGGATTGATGCGTTGCAGGTAGGAATCAAAACGGTTGCCGGTGGCGGAAAAATAGCCCATATACACTACATCGCCGTCCTGAAGCCCCGAATACTCGCGGTTAAAGGCAGTGGTTCCATCAGCTATCTGCACCGCATCGGCCCAAACGGGGTTGCCATCAGTATCGTAACGTTGGGCGTAGAGATTGGAACTGATTCCGAAAGATATTTCATGGAAAACAACCTCGTAATCGCCATTGGACAATTCAAACAAATTGGCCGCCACGGTATTTGAAGAACCGATAGGTTGGGCGGCAGCCCAGACCGGATTGCCACTGGCATCAAATTTTTGCATAACCGCTGGTCCAGAATCACGCCAGGAAACGATAGCCTCGCCCGAAGATAAGGGCAGAATGGAAACGGGTGCACCGGTTCCCAAGCTTACGCCGTTGGCATTCCAGAGTGGATTGCCATTTAGGTCAAATTTAAAGGCATAGGCCGAAAAATCACCGGTTCCCGTCACGCCAATATACAGATTATCTGCCGCATCCACGACGGTATTCATAGTTACCGTGAAGCCGCCCATTGGAATTTGATCACTGACAAGCATCCCGTCATTTCCAAATTTTCGGTTTCCATCGGCATCCAAAATTTGAAGGCGCAATTCAATATTAACAGGTGGCGCCACATTTTTCCAAAACACTACATAGGTCTGTCCATCACTGGTTCCGCGGGCCAGGACATCGAGTTCGCCAGATTCGGCCACCAGGGTATTGGCATCTGTATCCGTTGTCCATTGGGCAGAGGCAATAAACATTGTTAAAAAACAGGTAATCGTAAAAATTGTTTTCATGATTTTTATTTTAGTTGTTTTGGTTATTGGGTTTTTTGTTCTTGTTCAATTCCTTGATTATTTTCTGAAGCGCCTTTTTTTTGTCCAAATTATTCTTCAGCATATTATCCAGATCATCAGTTTTTTTCGATTTGGTAGGCATAGGAATGAGGATTGATTTTTCAAAAGTATGGGTTGGATGGGCACCTTCAAAATTAAGTTGCCTATCAAAAACACTCGGTAGAAAAAAATCGGCATAGCATTAACACTCAATTTTTGTTACTTAACTGATAATGTGTTTTTTACAAGAATTGAAAGTGAACCAGAAATTTTACCCGCAAGTGGCCAGATATGCCGAAAGTTCAGTTTGTGAATTGGTAATATGCAATTTTTTCCGAAGGCGGGTTCTGGCATTCTCAACAGATTTTGGTGTTTGTCCGGTAATCTGGGCAATCTCTTTTGAGGTAAGGTTCAATTTTAAGAGGGCTGCCAACCGCTTATCGCGCGGGCTAAGGTCGGGGTGTTTGTGCAACAGGTTTTTGTAAAATGATTCGTGCACCTGCTCAAACCGCATTTCAAATTCTTCCCAAATATTTGTAGCGGTGTCGCGCTTCAAACGTTTGGCTATAAAATCTATGGCATCTTGGGTTTCCTTTTTGACGGCCTTTAGTTTTACCTTTTTCAAGTCTTGCAATATGTCATCGATGATTTCGGTGCGGTGCATTTCTATCATGGCTTTGCCTATCAATTCCTTATTTTTCAATTGGAGGTTGCTATTGAGTTCCTTTTCTTTTGCCAAAGCGAGTTGCTTTTCAAGATTTGCCCTTTTCAATTTATTTCGGAAGCGGTAAAGAAAAAATCCTAAAACCAATAAAACTGCCAGTAGCATCAAAAGAATAATATAATTTCTGGACTGCCGTTTGCTGTCCTCCAGTTCGCGTATCTTTTCCTTGTTGCGGTATTCTTCAGCAATCAATAGTTTTTCCACATTTACCCTTTTGTCTTCCAGGTTTAGGGTATCGGTAATAGCAGCGTACTTTTCAAAATATTGGGCTGCTTTCTCAAATTCACCTTTGGCCAAATAGGTTTTATAAAGCAGTGCCACGGCCCGTTGCTGCTCAAAACTGAAGGGACCGGCCGAATCCAATACACTTACCGCCTTTTCAGAATAATAGAGCGCGGAATCGCCAATAGAGCGGGTACGGAAGTATTGTGAAAGCTCATTGTAGAGCCAGGCCTCGTTTTGGGCATTCGCGGCACCCTTTCTCTGGGCCAGTGCCAGGTCGAAATATGATTTGGCAGCAGAAAAATCCTCTCGCAGCATATTGGTTTTGCCCAAATTGGTATAGAGTAAAAGTTTTAGATCGGGATTGTCCAATTTTTTGGCAACCCGGAGCGATTTTTGAAAATAAACTAGAGCCGAATCAGGATTCTTATCCAGCCAAATACGGCCCATATTATTCAACACCGAAGCCAAGTACACGCTGTCTTCCCGCGTATGTTCATAGCTATGGATTTTTTTGAAGAATGTTAACGCCTTGTCGGGATTGGCCGTACGGGCATATACAATGGCAAGGTTATTTTCTATTTTAAGACGCTCGGCTGGGGGGCGCATTTCATAAAATTGATAGGCGGTCAAGTAGTTTTCCAAAGCGATATCAAGGGCATCTTTGTCCGCGTAGATCTCGGCGACAGTGGAATAGAAGTCGGCTGAAATTTTTTGATCTTGGGCCTTTAGGGCATTATCCTTGGCCAAGTCAATGTAATACCGGGTGCGTTCCCAGTCCTTATTGGCAAGTGCCTGGGCCACCTTGAGGGCAAGCCGCGACTTTTGGGAAGGTATGGTTGCCACTGCCAGGCTGTCAATCAAATCGGAAGCTCTCTTTTGGGAAAAGGAGGTCTGAAGCCCAAGCAGAAGAAAACTTATAGCGATAAAAATACTGCGTTTCACCTTCCGAAGATAGTAAAATCTAATATTCCAAAACCTCCAAAATTTTCCGCTTTACTTTTTCGGTGGAAGGGATCATGGTCTCCTCCAGAGTTGAATTCAGCGGAATGGCCGGCATATTTTCGGAACCGATAAGCATGACGGGAGCATCCAACTGTTGAAAACATTCTTCTTGGATCCTTCCCTGCAGGCCACGGGAAAAGCCGTTATCGGAGGGTTCTTCAGTTACCACCAAACATTTGCCGCATTTTTTTACGCTTTTGAAAACCGTTTCATAATCCAACGGATGCAGGGTGCGAAGATCGACCACTTCAATTTTATCCTGCATTCCAAGTTCTTCGGAAGCGTTCATCGCCCAATGTACGCCCATTCCGTAAGTAATTATCGAAAGGGTTTCTTTTTCTTCCTGTTTCCAGATTTCCTGCAAGACCCAAGCTTTTCCAAATGGCAGGATATAATCTTCGGCGGGCATTATAGAAGTGGCGCCCTTGGTGCCTTTCACCTTGCTCCAGTACAGACCTTTGTGTTCAAAAATCACCACTGGGTTGGGGTCGTAATAGGCGGCCTTTAAAAGGCCTTTTAGATCGGCGCCGTTGCTGGGGTAGGCGATTTTAAGGCCACGAATATTGGTAACAACACTTTCCACGGAAGAGGAATGATAAGGTCCACCGCTGCCATAAGCGCCAATGGGCACCCGCAGGATCATCGAGACCGGCCATTTTCCGTTGGAAAGATAGCAGCTTCGCGAAACCTCTGTAAATAATTGGTTGAGCCCCGGCCAAATATAATCGGCAAACTGCACCTCAACGATAGGTTTTAGGCCAACCGCACTCATCCCAACGGTGCTCCCAATGATATAGGCCTCTTGTATGGGCGTGTTGAAAACCCGATTATTTCCAAATTTTTGGGCCAGGGTTGCCGCCTCGCGGAAGACCCCGCCCAATCGGGCCCCCACATCCTGGCCGTACAACAGACATTCTTTATGTTTGGCCATTAGCTCTTCGATTCCGAAAAGCGCACAATCTACCATAACCACTTTTTCGCCACCTTTTGGGGAGCGGTCGCCCACTTCCTCCGTAATCGGGGTGGGCGCAAAATCGTGAGTGAATAAATCTTCAGGCTTGGGGTCTTCAGCTTTTAAAGCCTGTTCAAGCGCTTTCTCGATTTCGGATTTGATTTCGGTTTCCATTATCCGGAGTCCCTTTTCAGCAAACCCATTATCCAGAAGCAGTTTCTTCAGTTTGGGATACGGATCGCGGCTTCGCGCTTCCTCCAAATCATCACGATAGAATTCCATTCGCACTCCGGAAGTATGGTGGTTCAGCAGCGGCACTTTGGCGTGGACCAAAAACGGCCGGCGCTCTTTCCGTATTTTTGAAATGACCTGGTTTATGGTGTTATAACTTTCCTCAAAATCGGTCCCGTCTATGGAAACCGCTTCCAGCCCGTGAAAACCTTTGGCATATTCCGCGGCATTTTGGGCACGGGTTTCGGCGGCGTTTGCCGAGATATCCCAGCCGTTGTCCTGCACCAAATACAGAATGGGCAATTGTTTTAAGGCTGCCATTTGGAAAGCTTCCGCCACCTCGCCCTCGGTTACGGAGGCATCGCCCAAGGAACAGACCACTACCGGCAATTCAGAATTCTGAATTCCGAATTCTGAATTCATGGTTTCCTTGTACCAAAAACCCATGGCAGCTCCAGTGGCCGGAATGGCCTGCATGCCGGTGGCGGAACTTTGATGCGGAATTTTTGGCTTATCGTCATCCTTCAAACTGGGGTGGCTGTAATAGGTTCTTCCGCCAGAAAATGGGTCGTCCCGTTTGGCCAATACCTGCAGCATCAATTCATAAGGTTTCATCCCGATGGCCAGCAACATGGAGTCGTCGCGATAATACGGAAAAGCGTAATCCTGCGGCAAAAGCTGCATGCCCACGGCTATTTGTATTACCTCATGCCCACGCGAGGTGGCGTGTACGTATTTTGAAACCGTCTTGAAATTTTCTTCATAAATCTCGGTCATCGTCTTTGCAGTGACGAGGATTTTAAAAGCCTTTTTTAATATTTCTATATTCATTATGCTATTTTTTTGAGTCACGAATCACGACGATTTGATGCACGACTTCTTTCAAATTTTTGACCATTTGATTCACGACGATTTGAATCACGATTTATTATTTATTGAATTAACTGTCGTGTTTCGTGCAGTGAGCGAAACGAACGGTCGTGGTTCAAAACGTCTTTTTCAATCAATTATCGGGGTCCAGTGTATCCATAAAGTTTGATATTTTACTTTGCAATGCTTGTACTTTATCTTCCAATTTCAAAAATAGCTCCTGCGAGATAAAGTTTTGGCGCAAACAAACAATAAGTTGGGTTTCCCATTCAAAAGCAGAACCAAGACCATCATCCAAAAATTTTAAGAAATGACGATCTGTTCTTTTACTTGAACCCTCTGAAATATTTGAAGCAATTGATACCGAACAGCGATTCATTTGAGCTCGCAATCCGTATCTTTCATAATCAGGCAAACTTGCAGTAAGCAAATAATTATCGTCTATTAGTTCCATAGCCAACAACCAGATCTGTAATTTCTTGAAATTATGTCTTCTCATTTTTAAAGTCTTAAGTCATCGCGACTGAAAACGTCATTTTCCAAAAGTCGTGGTTCGTGCAGAGAGCGCAGCGAACGGTCGTGGCTCAAAACGTCCTTTCCATATCAAATTGCTCCATATAATCCGCAATTCTGCGTAAAAAAGAACCGGCCAGGTACCCATCTACTATACGGTGATCAAAGGAAAGAGAAAGGTACATCATTTGGCGGATTTCAATGGTATCGCCTTCTTCGCGTTCCATAACCTCTGCCCGTTTTTTGATGATGCCGGTGGCCAAAATAGCGGCTTCGGGCTGGTTGATAATGGGCGTGCCCATCAAACTGCCAAAGGTGCCCACATTGCTTATGGTGAAGGTGCTTCCTTTGGTATCATCGGCTTTCAATTTGTTATCGCGGGCTTTGGCTACCAAATCGTTGGTGGTTTCGGCCAATTCCTTTAAGTTCTTTTTATCGGCATTTTTCACCACAGGAACAATCAAATTTCCCGACGGAAGCGCGGTTGCCATCCCGATATTAATCTCATCTTTTACGATTAGGTTTTTTCCGTCAAGGGAGGCGTTAATCATCGGAAAATCTGTAATGGCCTTTGCCACACATTCAATAAAAAGCGGGGTAAAGGTCAATTTCTCATTATATTTTTTCTGAAAAGCATCTTTGTTTTTGTTGCGCCAATTCACCATTTCGGTCAGGTCTGCTTCTACATAGGCGGTGACGTGGGGCGCGGTGTGCTTGCTGAAAACCATATGGTCTGCAATCATCTGGCGCATGCGGTCCATTACCACAATTTTGCCCTTTCCTTTGTCAAATTTCAAATCGGGAACCTGAAAGCCCGAAACTTCCGGAACGGCTTCGGCAAACTGAAAGGGGCGACCTTTTTCCAGGTAATTTACAACATCGCTCTTGCGCAAACGGCCGTCTTTTCCGGTGCCGGGAATGCGGGCCAATTCGTTGTAGCTGATGTGGTTTTTACGGGCCATACTGTCCACCAAAGGGGAAATAAAAACATTTTCGTTTACTTTGAAAGAACTCGAATTTGAACTTGAAATCGAACTTGAACTTGAAGATGAAGTTGAAATAATTTTTTCTTTTTCAACTTTTGCCGGAGGAGTGGCAGGCGTTTTGGCATCTACTTCGGAAGGTTCCAGAATGGCGATGACCGTGCCTATTTTTACCACATCGCCCGGCTGGAAGTTTTGTTTTAAGAGTTTGCCCGAAAAAGGTGCCGGTATCTCATTGTCAACTTTATCGGTCCCCACTTCCAATAAAATATCACCTTCATTAAAGGTACTGCCCTCCGCCACGTGCCATTCAATGATGGTGCCTTCGGTAATGCTCTCGCCCATTTTGGGCAATTTGAATTCTATTTTTTGCATTTTTATTAGAATTAGACCTCACAGGTTTTAAAACCTGTGAGGTCTTTCAACTTTAATTTTCCTTCTCTTTTCTGAATTCAGAAATGGTTTTATAAAAATCTTCTTGTTTTGGACGGTTGGCCGGAATTTCCCGCAATGGCTCCACTTCCCGTAAACTTTCGTGGCAATCGGCGGGAAGCTGCTGGTACAAACGGGTGCCGGCGGTTTTCCACGCATTCATTTCGTCTGAAATATCCCTGATTGCTTTTGCGGGATTGCCGACTATCAGTTTGCGTTTTGGGAATTTTTCCTCAGCCTTTACAAAACTCATTGCGCCAACGATGCATTCATCGCCAATTTCGGCATCGTCCATAATCACGCTGTTCATTCCTATCAAACAATTTCGGCCCAAATTGGCCCCGTGGATGATGGCCCCATGGCCCACGTGGGCACCTGCCTTCAAAACGATGCTTTTTCCGGGAAACATATGTACGGTACAGTTTTCCTGCACATTTACACCATCTTCCAAAACAATCTCGCCCCAATCACCACGAATTGCCGCACCTGGCCCGATGTAGCAGTTTTTTCCAATAATCACATTGCCAGTAACGGCCGCCAACGGGTGGACGAAACTGGATTTGTGGATTACTGGGATGTGGCCTTTAAAGGAATAAATCATAATTATAGTGGTGAGCGATGAGTGGTGAGAGCGCTTCGCTGTGAGTGGACATCTACTTATTTTTTAAATGATTTCGTAACGAGGAAATCATTTTACCAAGTTCCGTTAGCCTTCTTCTATTTTCTTCATCTGTTTCAAAAGTAATGTATTCTCTTAATCTTGCTTTAGTAGAAGCAGCCACACATTCGTGAGAACTGTCCCAGGCCATTTTTAAATAAGGAATAAAGTTAGCATCCGTGCTGCCTGAACCTTCTGCAATATTAAAAGCAATAGAATCGGCCGCACGAATAAATTGAGATGATAATTTATAAATTTCGTGGTTAGGAAATTTTTCTACTTGTTTATTTACAAATTCTCCAAAGTCCAATGCCTTTTGATAGACTTGTAGATCTTCGAATTTAAAATGATAATTACTTTTCATATTCTTAAAAATAATAATTATGGCGTTCAATACCCAAAGTAAAACTAGCATTTTGCTCTCACCACTCACCACTAATCACTCATCACTCAAACCGCTTCAATGTTTTCTTCGTAAAATCACTTAGCACCAATCTCCCCGAAATCACAGCCCTTTCGGCCAAAAGTTCATCCCAATCCTCTGTGCCGCTCCAAAAGACCTTTTTCATTTCTTTCATGGCTTCGGGATTGTATTTGCAAAGGTTTTCGGCGAATTTTTGCACGGCTTCATCTAATTCTTCCAAAGTATCAAAAACTTGATTATACAAGCCTTTTTGGCAGGCCCATTTGGCTTCGTAAAAAGTGTTGGCATCTATGGCAATCTGGCTAAAGCCGCTGGTTCCCAATTTGCGTTTTACGGCTGGACCGACCACAAAGGGGCCAATGCCCACATTGAGCTCGCTTAATTTAATTGCGGCAAACTTGGTAGCCATACAATAATCCGTTGCCGCTGCAAGGCCCACGCCTCCGCCAACGGTCTTTCCTTGAATGCGCCCAATGATAAACTTCGGGCACTTGCGCATGGCGTTGATAACATTGGCAAAACCACTGAAAAAGATTTTTCCGGTTTCGGCGTCGTTGATATTAATAAGTTCATTAAAACTGGCGCCGGCACAGAAGGTTCTGTCGCCGCCGCTTTTTAGAATAATCACTTTCACCTCATCGTTATTTCCTGCTTCGGTAATTGTATTTGTGAGTTTTGCCAAAAGATCTCCCGGCAGGCTATTGTGCGCTGGGTGGAAGAATTCAATAGTGGCGATTCCTTTTTTTGTTTCTTGTTTTACGTATGGTTCTGTCATATGTCAATGCGGACCTGTTCCGCATTCGTTTTTAATGTTAATTCCTAATCTGCTCAGCGGACCCGTTCCGCATTCGTTTTAATGTTAATTCCTAATCTGCTCAGCGGACCTATTCCGCATTCGTTTTAATGTTAATTCCTAATTTATTTTTGCGAATTTACTCCGCATTCCTGTTTCAACACGGATTCATTCCCAATTCGCATTATTCTTTATTCTTCTCAAACCTAGATAAATCCCACCCATCGCTTAAATCCAGCCAATTGGGATTGTTTTCAGAAATTATATTTACCTTCCACTCCCGTTTCCATTTCTTTATGGTCTTCTCCCTTCTTATAGCCTCCTGAATCCATTGATGTTCTTCAAAATAGACCAATTTTTTGATATTATAATATCCAACGTGCGTTTTATGGGTTGCGTTTTTGTGCTCAAAAATCCTTCTTTTAATATTATTTGTCACACCTACGTAAAAAATATGGTTCCTTTCGTGGGTTAGGATATAGGTGTAATATTTGTGTTCGCGCGGCATACAATCAATATTTGTATTGAGTTTAAGCGACTGCGCAACAAGTGCGCAGGGACAGTTTAACCCAAAAGGTTAAACTGCTCAAAATGATGGTTCAAATGTTTCCGTTCCAACAAATACCACTCATATCGGTTCATTTCACCAAAAACCAGATTGTTCAATTTGGCATCCGGATTCTCTTTGAAATAGTTTTTATACGCTTCCCGCTCCTCAAGAAACTTCTTTTTGGCCGTTGCCAGATCAGGATGTTTTAAGGTATCCAATTTTCCTTTTTCGAGCTTCGGAAAATTGGAATGGTGCGGAAATTTTTCGTAATTGTAAAGGCTGGCGTGTACTTTTTCCAAAATCTTTTCGGGGGTGGCCACTTCAAAATCCTGAATTTTTCCGGAGGCAATTTTATAGGTGTATTCCAAATGCTCCAACATATGCTGCGGGGTCATAATGCCCCATTTGGGTTTGGTGTCTTCGGTTAGTCGGTTCAAGCATTCCTCAATTTTTTCATCAGTCATCTCAATAAAAGTCTCTTGCTTTTTTTGGACCATGGTGAGAATGGTTGCCACGGCCACCAATTCATCCGCCGCGTCAAAAACCTCGACAAACCATTTTACAATACCGCTTGGGTGTTCTGCCGCTGCCACATCGCGATCTACTTTCTGTTTGCAGGTCAACCGCACATAAATGGTATCATTGTGGTAGAGCGGACGCAAAAATCGGCAGTCTTCGAGACCGTAGTTTGCGGCAACCGGACCCTTATTCGGATAAACAAAAAGTCCCGCCGCCGCAGCAATGATAAAATAGCCGTGGGCGGTGCGTTTTTCAAAAATACTGCCGTCGAGCGAAGTGATATCGGTGTGGGCGTAGAAATGGTCCCAGGTAAGATTGGCAAAATTGATAATATCGCTATCGGTAAGTGTGCGGTTATGCGTTTTTAGCGACATTCCCGGCTCGATGTCTTCCCAATGATACTTGAAGGGATGCTGTTCAGTCTCTTTATATTTTGCGTTCGGCTGATAGATTCCGGTAATTTCGGTTAAAGTAGTAGGCGAGCCTTGAATGGCCGTGCGCTGTAAATAATGCTTTATGCCACGCATTCCGCCCATTTCCTCACCGCCGCCGGCACGCCCGGGACCTCCGTGAACCAAATTTGGTAAGGGTGAGCCGTGGCCGGTGCTCTGTTCGGCACTCTCGCGGTTCAGCACCAAAATGCGGCCGTGGTGCGAGGCGGCATTAACCACATATTCCTTCGCAATTTTATCATCGTTGGTAGCGATGGAAGAAACCAAGGAACCTTTCCCCATTTGGGCCAATTTTATAGCTTCGTCCAAATTCTTATAAGGCATTATGGTACTCACGGGGCCAAAGGCTTCGGTTTCGTGTACTGCCAAATTGTTGAACGGATCGTCTTCGCGAAGCAAAATAGGACTTAAAAAAGCTCCTTTTTTGGTATCGGCGCCCACGACTTGAGTTTTATCCAGATCGCCATAAACGATTTTTGCGGTTTTTGACATTTGTTGCACCCGGTCGCGCACTTCGGCCACTTGGTCGCGGCTCACCAGGGCTCCCATACGTACCTCTTTTAATCGGGGATCGCCAACCGTAATTTTTGAAAGCTCCTTTCCGAGGGCAATCTGCACATCTTCCATTAAATTTTCCGGGACAATTACCCGACGGATGGCGGTACATTTCTGGCCGCATTTTACGGTCATTTCGTTTCGGACTTCTTTTATAAAGAGATCGAATTCAGGCGTTCCGGGCTTGGCATCTTCCCCCAAAACCGAGGCATTGAGCGAGTCGGCTTCCATATTAAACGGCACCGATTCGGCAATAATCTGCGGATGCACCTTCAGCTTTTTTCCCGTGGAAGCGGAACCGGTAAAAGTAACCACATCCTGCGATTCTACCGAATCCAGTATGTTTCGGGCGGAACCGGTGATGAGTTGGATGGCACCATCGGGCAAAATTTTTGAATTCACAATTTCGCGAACTACGGCTTCAGTTAAAAATGAAGTATTTGTGGCGGGTTTCACAACTGCCGGTACGCCGGCCATCCAGTTTACGGCGCATTTTTCAAGCATTCCCCATACGGGAAAATTGAAGGCATTGATATGGATGGCCACCCCTTTTTTGGGAACCATAATATGATGGCCCATAAAGCGGCCTCCACGCGATAGGTCTATGGGTTCGCCCTCCACGTGGTAGGGCTGGTTGGGGAACAATTTGCGAAGGGAAGCGTTGGCAAAAAGATTGCCAAAACCACCCTCAATATCTATCCAACTGTCGCGTTTGGTGGCACCGGTGCGATAGCTTATTTCGTAAAAAGCATCCTTCTTTTTTAGCAGATATAAGGCGAGCGACTTCAGCATATTGCCGCGCTCCTGAAAGGTCATTTTCCGTAGGGCCTCCCCTTTTTCGCGCCCGTATTGCAGAATTTCGGCAAAATCGAGACCTTCGGTATCCGAAAGGGCAATCACCTCGCCCGTTACGGCGTCGTGCATCGGTATGCCTTGGCCTGTGCCCGTGGCCCAATTTCCGAGGATGTAGTTTTGTAATTTCATATTTTGGAAAACTAATATTTTAATAAATCGTTGAGCGTATTTTTTATTTCTGAAATAACGATTTCATCAACCTGGCCGATCTTTTTTTTGAAACGCTCTTTTGAGATAGAACGCACGTGAAATACCATCACCTCGGAAATTGATGAAAGTCCGTTTTCAGGATTGGGTTTAAGGATAGGATGACCCTCAAAACGATGGATTGATGAAGACAAAGGGCAAACGATAATAACGTCGAGATGTTTGTTGAGCGCATTCCCGCTAATGATAACAGCAGGTCTATTGCCCGCCTGCTCGCTGCCTTTTACAGGGTCAAAATATACATTCCAGATTTCTCCTTGTCTCATTTTTCATCATATTCCTGTAGCATTCGGAAATAATCTGCCATTCCCTCTTCGGCCATGGCCATCACCTCTTTATCTTGCGAGGCGCGTTTAAAGGATTTAATATATTGCGCCTTTTTAAGTTCGTCAAGATAAAGTTGCAGGGCTTTTTCAATAATCCGGTTCTTGGGCATTTTGAGATCTTTGGCCATTTTGGAAAGATTTTCCAAAAGCTCGTCCGGCAGAGATGAAGTGAATGTTGCCATTTTATATTTATTTTTCGTAAATATACGAAGGAAAAAAGAAATCGAAATTGAAATCGAAATCGAAATCGAAATCCAAAACGACTTTCAGAAATTGAACAGAAACGATTCTGAAAAAATGAAGATTAAACCATCATTCGGCAATCAGCAATCACCAATCAATTTGCCACATTTTCGATAATAGCGGCATAGCCCTGCCCAACGCCCACGCACATTGTGATAAGCGCATATTTTTTCTTTTGAAGTTGGAGTTCCAAGGCCGCGGAATAGGCGATTCTCGTTCCAGTAACGCCGAGCGGATGACCGATGGCGATGGAGCCTCCGTTTGGGTTAATGCGTGGATCGTCATCTTTTAATCCCCACTCGCGGATGCAGGCCAAAGCTTGCGATGCAAAGGCTTCGTTCAATTCAATCACGTCCATATCCTCCATCATTAAACCTACTTTTTTTAAAGCTTTATTGGAAGCCTCAACCGGACCGATACCCATAATTCTCGGATCCACGCCAACCACGGCAGAAGAAACAATTCTGGCCATTGGCTTTAAGTTGTATCTTTTTACGGCCTCTTCGGAAGCGATGATTGTGGCCGCCGCTCCGTCGTTCAATCCAGATGAATTTCCGGCAGTTACACTGCCGTCTTTCTTGAATGCGGGACGCAGTTTTGCCAATACCTCTTTGGTAGTATCGGGCCGGATGAATTCATCATCCTTAAAAATTATTGGGTCTTTTTTCCGCTGCGGAATTTCAACTCGAACTATTTCTTTCGCTAAGCGTCCATTCTGTTGGGCTTTGGCAGCTTTCATTTGTGAATGGTACGCAAACGCATCTTGGTCTTCGCGGGAAATATTGTGCTTTTCCACCAGATTTTCAGCCGTATTTCCCATCCCGTCGGTGCCGTACATCTCGGCCAATTTTGGGTTTACGAAGCGCCACCCGAAACTGGAATCGTACATTTTGGCATCCGTCCCAAAGGCTTTAGATGGCTTTGCGATGACGTAGGGGCCGCGGGTCATATTCTCGACGCCGCCGGAAATAAACAAATGGCCATCGCCTGCCTTTATCGCGCGGTTGGCGTGGATGATAGCCGAGAGGCCGCTGCTGCAAAGCCGATTAACGGTTTCGCCGGGAACGGAAACCGGCAAGCCTGCCAAAAGCAGTGCCATTCTGGCCACGTTTCTGTTGTCCTCTCCCGCTTGGTTGGCGCAACCGAGAATTACATCGTCAAATGCTTCCTTGGGGATGTTGGGGTTTCTTCTCACTATTTCGGCTATTACCAATGCTGCCAAATCGTCTGTTCTCACAGCACTTAGCGTTCCTTGGTAACTGCCTATTGGGGTTCGAATGCCGTCGATTATGTATGCGTTTTTCAAATTTCAAATTTTAAATGATAAATGTAAAATGTAAAAGGAGGCGGTTCAAAATTAAATTTTAAATGTAAAATGTAAAAGGGGGTGGTTCAGTTTTAAATTTTAAATTTCACATTTTTCGGTTTTACATTCTTTGTTTGGTTGTATTGATACTTGCGGTAAAAATTGCCACAAGCTCTTTGCATTCATTTTCAATGGAAGTAAATTGTTCTTTTGGGTTTATTAAATCCGCTTCTTTTAAAATCTGTAAATTAACTTGTGATTCGCGCAACTCTTTTAAAACTACTTTCATTTTATGCATGAAATCTTTCTTGGATTCCGCACTTTGCGCCTCACCATAATTCAATGCAGCGGAGGTAACTGACCTAATAAGTTGTTTTGTTAAATGTTCTGTCGCGAAATTTTTCTTGAGCATTCCGATATTCAAAATTATACTGGCCGAAAATTTTACCAACCTCTCTTGTAGATCATATTTATTTAAACTTTTCACTTTATCATTTTAAATTTTTCAGATTTAAATTTTTACATTTTTCGGTTTTACATTTTTCAGTTTTCATTATTCCAATATTTCCGAAAATGTATCCCCCTGTCTTATATCACCGGTGCGGTAGCCTTTCATGAACCACCGCATCCGTTGTTCGGAAGTGCCGTGGGTGAAACTGTCGGGCACCACGTGGCCTTGCATGCGTTTTTGGATGGCATCGTCACCCACGGCCTTGGCGGCACTCATGGCTTCCTCAATATCGCCTTCTTCGAGATATTCTTTGTTGTAATGGGCAAAAATTCCCGCATAGAAATCGGCTTGGAGTTCCTGTGCCACAGACAGTTGATTGGCCATGCTTCTATTCTGTTGCTGTAATTGCCGTACCTTTTGCGAAGTACCCAGTAAAGTCTGCACGTGATGCCCTATCTCGTGGGCGGTAACGTAGGCTATGGCGAAATCGCCCCCTTTGGCGCCAAAACGGGTTTTCAATTCGTCAAAAAAAGCCAAATCCATATATACTTTTTGATCGGCAGGGCAATAAAACGGGCCCGAGGCCGAGCTGGCATTGCCACAACCGGTGCTTACGGCATCGGTAAAGAGAACCATCGTCGGCTCTTCATAATTGCCAAGATTGTTATCGGCAAAAACCTGGTTCCAAACGTCTTCGGTATCTGCCAAAACGGTCGCCATAAAGTTGCCCATTTCCTTTTCCCGGGCGGTGAGTTCACGCTGTTCGGTTTGCTGGACACCTTGACTATTTCCAAATTGCTCTACCAGCGGAGCCAGTTGCTGCCCGGTTTCGCCACCCAAAAATTGGAGACCGAGTACAATTATTGCTACAATGATTCCGCCACCCGCTGCCAGTTTGCCCTTGCTCATTCCCCGACGGTCGTCAAGGTTGCCGCTTTGTCTTCTACCTTTCCATTTCATAGTCTAAAATTTTATGGTTTGTGGTTGTTTTTATTCAGTATTCATTATTCCTCCCAATCTTTTGAGGTTCTATAGACCACCCCTTTGAACAAAGCTACCAATTCTTCGCCTCTTTTTACCTCAACAATGTTAAAACCTAACTTGTTGCCCACTTTTTCGATAACCGATTCGGCCGTGAGGTAATCGCCCTCATTCAGGGCTTCAATATGGTTTATGGAGGTTTCTATGGAAACGGCATATTTCCCGTGGGTGTTTGCCGCAAAACCAAAAGCGGTATCTGCCAGGCTGTAGGCTATGCCGCCGTGGGCTTTGTTCATGCTGTTGAGCATTTCTTTGCGAACGGTCATTGCTACTTTACATCTACCTTTTTCAACCTCTAAAATCTCGATCCCGAGCCAAGAGCTGAAAGCATCTTGACTTAGCATTTTTACTGGTATTTTGGTTCCTTCCATTAAAATTTAAAATAATAAATGTGAAATTTATAAGGTAAAAGTCAGATGATCACTTTTACATTTTTAATTTTTCGATTTTACTTTTTACATTAATAAAACGTTCTTTTTTCTTTTTTCATCCTTCTTAAAATAGGCGAACAACGATACCGATCTTCGTGATATTTATCGTAAAGTTCGTCCATTTTGGCAACGCACCAATCCATTCCTTTTTCATCGGCCCACGCCAATAGCCCTTTTGGGTAATTTACGCCTTTTGTCATGGCGTTGTCAATATCTTCTGCGGAAGCGATGTTCCAAAAAAGGGCGTCGGCGGCTTCGTTTATTAGCATTACGAGGATTCGATTAAAAATTTGCCCTGCCTTTTCGGAATCAAAATCGCCTTCGACAGGCTCAGGCTGACCACTGTTCTTGGAATAATCATAATATCCTTTTCCACTTTTTCTTCCTAAATAGCCCGCTTCGGCAAAACGCTTTTGGGTGAAGGATGGTTTGTAGCGCGGATCGAAATAGAAAGCCTCGAAAACGGCTTCGGTCACGATATAGTTTACGTCATTCCCAATAAAATCCATCAATTCGAAGGGGCCCATTCTAAAGCCGCCAATTTCTTTCATTGCGCCGTCAATTTCAGCAAATGACGCTATCCCTTCCTCATAAATGCGAAGGGCCTCGCCGTAAAATGGCCGGGCGACCCGGTTTACGATAAAGCCCGGCGTGTCCTTGGCCACGGCGACCGTCTTACCCCAATTTTTTATAGTCTTTACTGAAGTTTGTAGCGTTTTTTCAGAGGTTTGAACGGCGGGAATCACCTCTACCAATTTCATCAATGGCGCGGGGTTGAAAAAGTGGATGCCGATGCAACGCTCGGGCTTTTCAAGGGAAGAGGCGATAGATGCGATGGAAAGCGACGAAGTATTTGAGGCTAGGATGCAATCGTCGTCCACAAATTTTTCCAAGGTTGAGAATACGTTCTTTTTAATTTCGAGGTTTTCAACAATGGCCTCGATGGTCATGTCGGAATCCTTGAGCTCCTTTAGTGAGTTGACATATTTTATATTTCCCTGGATGCGTTGCTTTTCTTCAGCCGTGATTTTGCCCTTTTCCACCAAACGGGCCATAATTTTGTCGAGGTCTGTCTTGGCTTTCTTTAGGGCTTCGGTTTTTGTATCGTATAATTTTACGGAACAGCCCGCGGTGGCCGCTACTTGCGCGATGCCAGCACCCATTGTTCCTGCGCCTATTATTCCAACGTTTTTAATCATAAATTATAAATGTAAAATTTAAAAGGATAAAGTTTTCGAAACTTTTACATTTTAAAATTTTGGGTTTTTATTTTTCAGTTTTACTTTCCTCTAAAATTCGGTTTCCGTTTATTTACAAACGCATCAACCCCTTCGGCATAATCTTCGCTCTGGGCCGATTCTATTTGGAGCTTACTTTCCAAATTCAATTGTTCTTCCAAAGAATTTTGCATTGAATTATTCAGTAATCTCTTAGTCAAGCCCAACGCTTTGGTCGGCATGTTTGCCAAAATGGAAGCGATATTGGTCACTTCTTCCATAAAGTTTTCCGAAGGCACCGTTTTATAAACCATCCCAAGTTTTTCGGCGTCGGTTGCCGAAATTTTGTCGCCCAGCATCATTAGTGCCGAAGCTTTTTGGAAGCCGATCAGCCGTGGCAAAAAGAAAGTCCCCGCACTGTCGGGCACCAACCCTATTTTGCTGAAAGCCTGGATAAAACTTGCGTTTTCCGAAGCAATTACCACATCACAGGCCAAGGCAATGTTGGCTCCCGCACCGGCGGCAACACCATTCACGGCAGCGATAACGGGTTTTTCGATAGTTCTGATTCTCTGAATTATCGGGTTATAATGTTCTTCGAGTATTTTTTTGAAACCGGGGTTCAGTTCTGGCGAAGTGACTTCCTTTAAATCCTGTCCGGCACAAAATGCCTTTCCGCTTCCGGTAATTACTATTGCACGGATTTTGCTATTTTTTTCGGCGGCGTCCAATTCATCCTGGAGCAGAAGCGCCATTTCGCGGTTGAAACTGTTGAATACCTCAGGGCGGTTGAGGGTAATAAATGCTGTTTTTTGCTGTATTTTTACGTCTATTGAAGCCATGGTGCTGCTAATGTTAATTTTGAAAAGTGTTTAAAAGCCACTTCCCACAAAAATAGAAAGAGTTTAGAGAAATAGTTCAAGATAAGGAAATAAACCATTTCCAGATGACCTTCCGAAATGAAAGCTAGGGCCAATGCTATTATTCAACTTTGAGTTGGGCTGCCAAATCGAGAAAATATTGAGTGCTCCAAATATCAAGTGCTTGAACATTTTTAACAAAAGGGCGCACGTCCCGAACAACACGTTCGATTGGGGTATTTTTTATTTTATTTTGAAATAATTCGCGGAATTGTGCCTCAGAGATTGTGGTTTCATTCCAGTCCCCAGAATCTTTGGCGCGCTGAAGGAAATGATCCAGATTCAGTCGCACCCCTTTGCGGATGTACCACTCCATATCAAACCAATCGCGCCCTTTTACCCTATTTTGCCACTTCCGGAAAAGGAGGGCGTGCATTTTTCCGGCAAACAGGCTGGGCAGGTCAAAACATTTCACATAAAACGAAAACGGCCGCAGCAGCAATTTCTCTTCCGTTTGAAACCTTTGGGGCGGATTGCGGTCAATCTCGATCTTTATTTTAATATTTCTGTTTGACCGAATGCCCAGCTGTTCCACGATTTCTTCCAAAATCAGTTCCTCCCAAAGCGTTTCCGATTTTAAGAAGGCCGATTCCACGGAAGAATAGCGGGTTTTTTCCTTATTGCGAAGACTGACCGTCATTCCCATAGCCTTGAACTCATTACTGATAGCCTGAAAATAGGGCTCGAGGGAAAAATTTTCCTCGGTTTGCAGCAATGAGAAGTCCAGATCCTCGGAAAAGCGATCCAGGCCATGGAAAATGCGCAGGGCGGTGCCGCCGTAAAATGCGGCTCTCTTGAAAAAATCGGTCCGGGAAAGGGCGGCGAGGGTTATTTCCTGCATAATTTCCCGAAGGGCAGCGAGTGCTTCGTCCTCATTTGAAGGGCTATACTCTTGAATCCACTCTTTTATCATATCGTTTGTAGGGTATCAACCAACATTTGCAAACTAGAGGCTTTGGGAGCATCTGGCACCCAACTTGAAATGGCAGCACGGTCTAACTGCCCTAAGATGGTCTCATCCAAGCGAAGATCCTCCATAAGAAAATCAAGGGTCTGCACCTGACTTCGAAGATTGACCCCAGCAGTGGCAATAATTTTGTCGCAAAGTGCTTTTTCCGGCGAAGCCACCAGCGCAAATTGACCGGTCCCAACTTCTACACGCTCCAATCCAAACGCATAATAGGGCGCAGCAAGATGCCGATAAGAAAAATGGCCTAAAGGCGTATCATAGGCTCGTGAAGTTTTGAGAGTCATGGAGCTAATCTCATAAACCTGCTCTGGAATCAGGCCCCAATGGGAAAGGGCCGTTTCCAGTGAAACGTAACTAGGCCCCCGAAGATGATTGGCAATTACGAACTGGTGAGGCACCGGCAGATCTAGCTCGGGCCCAGGCACGTAAAGCCCCCTGCGCAGGGAAACCAAAAACCCACTCTCTACCAAGGCACTTATTTTATCATTTGGGCGGTTGTATTCTGCCAATACATCAGAAACCATTTGATGCGTTAACGGCACGTTGGTGTATTCCCGTAGGTTATTTCGCAGTGACATACCTTCTAAATTTTATCAAAGATATGCATTTTGTAAAAAATAAACAACATAATCGAATATTTTTCGATTATCTATACTATTTTTTACAAGGCCTTGAACTGAGAAGGGGATAAAAAAGATTAGATTATTTCAGGCACTTAAAATAGTCAAACGGTTCTTGACAATCGTCACACTTAAAAAGCGCCTTGCAGGCCGTGGAGCCGAACTGACTTACCACCTGTGTATTCGTGCTGCCGCACTGCGGACATTTTACCAACTTTTTATTGCCCAGCAGCGCATCTTTGTCATGCGATTCCGAAAGGGGACGCGCAATACCGTATTCTTCCATTTTTCTCAGGCCCTCTTCAGAAATCCAATCGGTACTCCAAGCGGGGGAAAGAACGAGTTCCACTTCAGCCTTTTTTCCAACTTCCAAAAATGCCTTCTTCAGGTCGTCGCCAATCACGTCCATGGCAGGGCAGCCGGAATAGGTGGGTGTCAATTTTATTTGGATGGTTCCGTCCTTCTCAAGGGCTTCGCGGATAACGCCCAAATCGAGCACCGACAATACGGGAATTTCCGGGTCTGAGACGGTTTCCAGAACGGGGATCAAATCTGCTTGTATGTTTGGTTTATCGGTAATCGTCATTTTTTGGATATCGAATATTGAACTTTGAACACAGCATATCGAGATTACTTCCTTTTAATTCGATATTTTTCATTCGGGAATCATTATATTCTACCAAGTCATATTCGGATAGGTGCGCTGCATATATTGCAGTTCCGCCAGAATATAACCCATATGTTCGGTGTGAACGCCTTCTTTTCCGCCTTTGGTGAAGTACTTGCTTTCGGGTACCGAAAGCGCAGCTTCCTTTAATACTTCAGAAACCATTTCATAATACTTCGACCTAAATTGCGAAACATCCACGCCAACGTCTTCTTTGGCCATTTGGATTTCGGCCTGGGTCATATAAAATAATTCATCCGTAAAACGCCAAAGGTCATCGATTGCCTCCTGTATTTTTGCGTTGCTTTCCTGGGTGCCATCACCCAGCCTTTTCACCCAATCAGTAGAGAATCTTTTGTGGTAGCTCACTTCCTTGATTCCTTTCTTGGCAATGGCGGCCAGGGTTTTATCATTACTGGATTGTAATTTTTCCATCAACATAAAATGGTACACATCAAACAGAAATTGGCGCGCAACCACGTAACCAAAATGCGTGTTGGGTTGTTCGACCAACAGGCAGTTTTTGTATTCTCTTTCAATTCTGAGAAAGGCGATATCGTCTTCGGTTTTATCATCGCCTTTTAGTTTTGCCGCGTACTGGTAATAACTTCGGGTTTGCCCGAGCAGGTCAAGCGAAATATTGGTCAAGGCGATATCGGTTTCCAAATTCGGTCCGTGGCCACAAAGCTCGCCCAAGCGCTGCGCAAGGATTAGGGAGTTGTCTGCGAGGGTGAGGAGGTAATGGAATAAAAACATTGAATTTGAACTTGAACTTGAATTTACAATCATTTTAGGTTTTTAATTAAGGTAACTACAATTCTTATTAACTCGTCTGTCTCAGTGCGCATAAGGCTCAACTCTTTTTTTGAGTGTAAGTTCGCTTTTATTTGAATATTGATATTTCTATGGCTTTCCCGCAACTCTTTCAAACAAATTCTCAATTTATTTGCTTTATCCCGTTCCGTTCCGGCACCTAAAACTTCGCCGTTTTAAAGCGGCAGAACAACTCGAACGAATTAACTGTCTCGCTAAATATTCACCAGAGAAAGTAGTTGGTTTTTTATCAAAAAGTAAAATGATCGCTGCCGCAAAATCTTCCAACCTTTCACTTAAATCAAACTTCTTACTCATTAGAATTCGATTTTCAAATTCAAGTTCAAGTTCGAGTTCCTTACATATGCTTCACCTCATCGGGCAAATCATAAAAAGTGGGGTGGCGATAGATTTTATCCTGTGCGGGTTCAAACATTTCGCTGTTGTGCTCAGGGTTTGAGGCGGTGATGTGTTTGCTTTCCACCACCCAAATGCTTACGCCCTCGTTTCTTCGAGTGTAAACATCGCGGGCATTTTCAAGGGCCATTTGGGCATCGGCGGCGTGGAGGCTCCCAAAATGGCGGTGTTCCAAACCATTTTTGCTTCGTACGAATACTTCCCAAAGGGGCCAGTTTTTTTTATTAGACATTAGACTTTAGATATTAGATGTTAGACTTATGACGGCTTCGCTGACGTAAGACATAGAACGTTTGACAATATGTCTCCAATTTGTCCTATGTCTTTTGTCTTTCCGTCTTATGTCATTTTCATTAACTTGCTTTCGCCACTTTTTGTTTATTCTGTTTTTCGGCATAGGCCATAGCGGCCTCACGGACCCATTGGCCATTTTCCCAGGCGTTTACGCGGGCGTTCATTCGCTCTTTGTTGCAGGGGCCGTGCCCTTTCACTACCTGCCAAAACTCGTCCCAATCAATTTCGCCAAAATGGTAATGGCCCGTTTTCTCGTTGTATTTCAAATCGGGGTCGGGTATGGTAATGCCCAAAATTTCGGCCTGGGGCACCGTCTGGTCAACAAATTGTTGGCGCAGTTCGTCATTGGTTTTTCGCTTCAATTTCCACTTCATGGATTGTTCGGTATGGGTAGATTGCTCATCAGTTGGGCCAAACATCATAAGGCTGGGCCACCACCAACGGTTCAGTGCGTCCTGCGCCATGGCCTTTTGCTCTTCGGTGCCGCGACAAAGCGTCAACATAATCTCAAAACCTTGCCTTTGGTGAAAACTTTCTTCCTTGCAAATACGCACCATGGCACGGGCATACGGCCCGAAGCTGGTGTTGCAAAGCGGTACTTGGTTTATAATAGCCGCTCCGTCAACCAACCAGCCTATGGCGCCCATGTCTGCCCAAGTGATGGCGGGATAGTTGAAAATGGACGAGTATTTTGCTTTGCCGCTGTGCAGCTGCTCATAAAGTTCCTCACGGGAAATACCCAGCGTTTCACAAGCGGAATATAGGTACAAGCCATGGCCTGCCTCATCCTGGACTTTTGCAAGCAGGGCAGCCTTTCTCCGCAATGAAGGTGCCCGGGTTATCCAATTGCCTTCGGGCAGCATACCCACAATTTCGGAATGGGCGTGCTGGCTTATCTGCCGAATGTGGGTTTGCCGATATTTTTCGGGCATCCAATCCTTGGGCTCAATCTTTTCGTCGCGCGCAATGCGGGCTTCAAAAATTTCTTCGAGATTCTTTATTTCCTTTTCGCTCATTGTTTATTCCTTTTGTGCACTTCACAAATTTTGAAAACCTGTGAAGTCTTGTTGCTATACATCAAAATCTACTTTAACCTTTTCGGAAGTGGGGACGGCCTGGCAACTAAGGATATAATTTTGGGCCACCTCCTTATCCTCCAAGGCATAATTTACCTTCATTTCCACATCGCCCTCCAAAATTTGGCATTTGCAAGTGCTGCAAACCCCACCCTTGCAGGCAAAGGGCAAATCGGCCCCCGCGGCCAGGGCAGCATCGAGGATATTGTCGAAATCCTTGGTCATGGTAAACCGGAATTCCTTGCCACGGTCAATGATGGTCACCTCTACCCCTTCCACTTTTTGCTGTGCCAAGCGCTCCATGCGTTTAATATCTTCATCAGACAGTCCGGTAACAAACAACTCGTAATGGATAAGCTCCTTGGGGAGCCCCGCCTTTACCAAATAATCGCTCACATAGCGCACCATCTGTTCGGGCCCACAGAGAAAAACTTCGCTGGTATCCGGGATGTCGATAAAAGTTTTGGTGAGCACTTTCATCTTTTCATCGTCAAAGCGCCCGTTGAACAGTTCAATATCGCGGCGTTCCTTGGTAAGGAAATAGTATATTTCCAGACGCCCGAAATACTTATTTCGCAACTGTTCCAATTCTTCCTTAAAGATAATGGATTTTGCCGTCTTATTCACATAAAACAGCTTGCAAGTGGCATTGGGCTCCAACGCCAAATGGGTTTTTATCATAGAAATGATAGGCGTGATGCCACTTCCTGCGGCGAAAAACAGATAGTTTTTGGCCTTTTCCGGATTGGTGTCAACACCAAAAGTCCCGCTGGGAGCCATCACTTCCAAGGTATCGCCGGGTTGCAGTTTCTGTTCCACCAAGGCCGAAAATTTCCCCTCAGGAATGGCCTTTACCGCCACACGCCATTCGTTGTCCAGCGGACTGGAACACAAACTGTACGTTCGCCTTAGATCATCGCCATTCTCCATAATCCGGAAAATAAGATGCTGGCCATGCCGGAATTTGTATTCGTCGCGCAGATCGTCGGGCATATCGAGGGTAATAACCGAGCAATCTGATGTTTCCTTATAAATGTCCTTTATTTTTATCTTGTTGAATTTTGCCACGGGTTTCAATTGGTTAACAAAACTACGTTTTTTAGTTTACGGTGCAATTTACAAAAAAATAGCCCCGTGTGCCTTGGAAAGGTGCCGGCTCTCCCCTACTTTTGACCCATGGACTACGAAATCGAATCCAACGAGCTGCTGGACAGGCTACCGCCACATCTAAAACAGTACATTAAACCGCAAAACTATGCGCAATATACGCCCATAAACCAAGCGGTGTGGCGCTATGTGATGCGCAAAAATGTGGACTACCTTTCGCGGGTAGCCCACGAGAGTTATGTGGAAGGGCTTAAAAAAACTGGCATTTCCATAGACGAAATCCCTTCGATGTATGGGATGAACCGTATTTTAAAGGAAATTGGCTGGGCGGCCGTGGCCGTCGACGGTTTTATTCCGCCCAACGCCTTTATGGAATTCCAGGCCTACAAGGTGCTGGTGATTGCCAGCGACATTCGCCAATTGGAGAACATTGAGTACACCCCGGCACCCGACATTATCCACGAAGGCGCCGGCCACGCCCCTATCATTGCCAGCCCCGATTATGCCGAATATTTACGTCGTTTCGGCGAGATTGGCGCCAAGGCCAT
>CAYSLM010000009.1:0-32837 GCA_964431895.1 uncultured Aequorivita sp. | reverse complement strand
CGGTTGCCCGCCGACAGATTAGCAATCTGCTCCGTTACCACTCCGGCACCTCTCCAGTATTTTATGAACGTGGCATCCTAAAATGCGGTTGCAAATGTAAGTTTTCAAAAGTAATAACGCAAACAAAAAATGGCCTTTTTTAAACTTTAGTCCTAAAGCTGCTCCAATCAGGATAAAAGGTCAAACTTTTGAGCAAATATACATTTGTTTCCTGTCTTCCTGATCGGTCACGAAGAACAGATAAACATCCCCTCCATCCTTGATTTTCCATTTTTTGCGCAAATTGATAACCGATTCCGGAAAGTTCCTTGTGGTAATATTGGCTTTCCCAAAGTTCAATGTCCTTCTCATGGCAGCCTTGGAATAAGGCACTGTTTCTTCAATCCTAAACCGGCGTCCGGGAAAATCCCTGAGATATTCACTAGTGTATAAATGGGTGTTTTTATGCAGCTTGCCCAGATTCAATCTTTCGGAAATCAAATCGAAGGCGCCACTTTTCATTATGGCAGCGTTGGGATCGTAAAGATATTTTTGGGGCGGTGTATATTGGGCGGGCGAGGTAGCGCCCCATTCAAAATCAAAACGTTCTCTTTTTTCCTTTGAAAAATTTACGGTCTTGATAAATGGTTTTGAAGAAGCCTCTGGCTTTATGAGCCATAGCAGCTCCTTCACTTCATTGGCAACGGCAACGATATGGATTTCGGCAACTTGCGACAGTTCCTGCAAGCCCGCCGAGATATCGAGCATGGGGGAAGTTTTTAACAAGAGAATTTGGCCACGGTTTAAAATAGCTGAAAGATTTGACGGAATGTTCGGCTCACAGTCCTTCAAAAGAAAAACCTTTCCTTTCTGCCGGTGCCTGCGGGAGGGGTCTGCATAAATCATGCTGTAGGTCTCTTTCTCAATAGCCGCCAACCCATCTTTGCCAAAACACTTTACATTAGCTTTGCCAAAAACCCCAAAATTATGCGCAGCAATTTCCGAAAGATCTTCATTGGTTTCAAAATGGTGTACTTCAGAAAAATTTTCGGAAAAATAGTAGGCATCTACCCCAAAGCCTCCAGTAAGGTCTGCCAAAGTTTCGCCCCGTACCAATCCGGCCTTGTAATTGGCGGTTATTTCGGAAGAGGTCTGCTCAAGATTCTCCTTGGGAGGATAAATGATTTGGGATGTATTGTACCAGTGCGGCAACTTTTTTTCAATCTGTCTTCGGCCTCCTATTTGTTGTAAAAGTTCTTGGACCGAAATGTTTTCAAAGGGGCTTCCCGCAAAGGCCAATTTGGCCAGACGGCCATCATACTCGGTTATGAAAGCCTGCACTTCGGGACGTAGGAGAGCGTGGTTTATCAAGGGAATCTAAAGATTATGGGTAAGGCGCTTAACGATTTTATATTCTGAGAGAAATTCTTTGGCAATTACCTTTAAGGTGGTGAAAGTTGGCACCGCAAGTATCATTCCCGGAATACCGAACAAATAGCCTCCCGTAAGGATTACGATAAATATTTCCAATGGGTGCGATCGGGTACTGTGGCCAAAAATCACCGGCTGCGAAATAAAATTGTCAAAAACCTGTGCCAAGGCATAACCGCCCGATGCAATGAGCAACAGTGGTAGAAGGCCCGAGGAAAAATCGGCTCCTAAGTTGTTTGAAAGAATCACCAGCAACATCAATACCCAGCCCACGATTGGTCCCAAATAAGGCACGATATTAAGGAACGCACAGATAATGGCCACGGCCACGGCATCATTGATATCGAGATAAAGCAGCAGGACGGCGTAAAACAATGCCAGAATAAAGATCTGGAGCAAGAGGCCAATAAAATATCTTGACAACAACTCCTTTATTTTGAGGAGCACACGTTTGAACCTCAATTCATTTTCATTTTTGGCAAATGCCAGGACAGCCCGAGCGATCAAGCTTTCATCCCTCAACAGAAAAAACGATATGAACAGCACGGAAAATATGCCTACTATGGTGCTACCTACGTTCCTAAAAAAGATGTCGATAAAACTTGGGATTATCTCTATGTCAAAGTTTTTGACATAGGTAGAGCGTTTGATGGCCTCAACCAACTGAAAATGGTCAACGCCCAAATAATCGCTTGCCTGTATGTTGAGTTCATTCAGGTCGCGTTTTACCTGTTCAAAATCTATTTGGGAGATGTGTTTGCCCTGTTCAATAATAATGGGTACAAAAATGCTAAGCAGAAGGCAAATGGTACCCATAATCAATAAAAGCGTGAGCACCGAGGCCAGGTTATTGCCCATTTTCAGCCTTCGTTTAAAGAAGAAAACAATGGGGCGCCCAATAAGCGAAAGCACCAATGCCAGCCCCAAATAAAGGATAAGGGCCTGGATCTCGAACAGAAACCAGAGTAAAAAAATAATACCGGCCAGCACGGCCAAGGCTCTTAAAATACCAAGAGTTATTGCTTTTGCATTGGTTTTCACAAAGTAAATATACTTTATTCCCCAGTAGAAAGAATCAAATTTTTGTTAAGGAATTTATGGGGCCCGAAAATGAAGCCAAGGCCGAAAGTTGTTCCCCTTTCCACAGAGGTCAAAACCTGGCTTTAGTTCTCAAAAACGTATTTAATCAGGTTTGCGCCCATCTGTAGCGCCTTAAGACGGACTTCCTGTGGGTCGTTGTGCACTTGGGGGTCTTCCCACCCATCGCCCAGATCGGTTTCATAGGTATATAGCAGCACCAGCCTTTCCTCAACAAAAATACCAAATGCTTGGGGCGGCTTGCCATCGTGCTCGTGGATTTTGGGTAGGCCTAACGGAAATTTATAATAATATGTAAACAAGGGAAAACTGGCAGGTAGCTCTTTGAGTTCCTTATCGGGGAAAATCTTCACCAATTCCTTTCTCAAATATTGGTCCATTCCATAATTGTCATCTATATGAAGAAAACCGCCGCTTATCAGATAATTCCGCAGGTTTTCGGCTTCCTTATCGGAAAAGAAAACATTGCCGTGGCCAGTCATGTGCACAAAGGGATAATCAAAAATATCAACACTGCCGGGCGTTACACTCTTTGGCTTCGGGCCAATGGCAGTATTGATGTGCTGGTTGCAGAAGCTTATCAAATTGGGTAGGGAAGTTGGGTTCGCATACCAATCGCCGCCGCCACTATACTGTAACAAGGCAATTTCCTGGGACCTGGCCGCCGTGATGGAAATAAATATGGTTATGGCGCAAAATATGGCTTTCATAATCCTCAAATATACAAACTTAGTTTAGGGACAAGCTATCATTAAATAAAAACGATTTTATTATTCGTTGACAAAGGCCACACTATGGCAGGCCACTATGGCGGCAGTTTCTGTGCGCAAGCGGCTATCTCCCAGGGCAACGGGTATGTAACCATGGCTCAAGGCGAGCTGCACTTCGGCAGAGGAAAAGTCGCCCTCGGGACCAATCAAGATGGTTGATTTCTGTTTGGGCCGAAGCACATTTTTTAAGGATTGCCGGTGGGTTTCGCCGCAATGGGCAATACACTTTAGGCCCTCGGCATCATTACACAACCCAATAAAGTCGGTGAAGGAAACCGCCGGGTTCAACCTGGGTAGGTAGGCTTTTAGCGACTGTTTCATGGCACTTTGCAATATTTTTTCAAACCGGTCGGGTTTAATCAACCTCCGCTCGCTGTGCTCACAGATGATGGGCGTTATTTCAGCAATGCCTATCTCGGTGGCTTTTTCAAGAAACCATTCATAACGGTCGTTCATCTTGGTTGGTGCTACGGCCAAATGAAGATAATAGGGAAGGCCCTGCTGCCGGGTCTCCGATATTATTTTTGCCCTACAGTTTTTGGGATCGGCCCGTAAAATCTCTGCTGTAAAAAAAGAACCCTTGCCATTGGTAAGGGTCAATTTCTGCCCAGTTCCCATCCGCAATACCTTCACCATATGGCGACTTTCATCCTTGGGGAAATATATTTCCTGGGAGGATGAGGTTATTTCAGGATTATAGAAAAGTTGCATTATTTTATTTTAAAATTTTAAGCGCGCCGAAGCTATGATATCCTTTTGGGAAAAATTTCCGGTCCTGAATTTCAGTTCGCCAACCATAGCGATCATGGCGGCATTATCGGTACAGAACTCAAACTTTGGGATATGTGTTTTCCACCCGTATTTTTTTTCGGCCTCCTTTAGGGCCTTACGGACACCACTATTTGCCGATACCCCGCCGCCTATGGCAATTTCGTTGATACCGGTTTTTCTTACGGCATTCTTCAGCTTATCCATTAAATAGTCAACGATGGTATACTGGATACTGGCACAGATATCGGCAAGGTTTTCCGAAATAAAATCGGGGTTTTTGTCCATTTCCTTTTCCACAAAATAAAGCACCGAGGTTTTCAGCCCGCTAAAGCTAAAATCCATAGGAGCCACTTTGGGTTTTGGGAACTGGAATGCCCGGGGGTTTCCCTGCTGTGCATATTTGTCGAGTAGAGGCCCTCCAGGATAGGGCAGCCCGAGTATCTTCGCGCTTTTGTCAAAAGCTTCGCCCACGGCATCATCTATGGTCTGGCCCAAAATTTCCATTTCAAAATAATCGGTCACCTTTACTATTTGCGTATGGCCCCCACTAATGGTCATGGCCAAAAATGGAAAACTTGGCGCTTGTTGTCCTTCCGCCTTGATAAAATGGGCCAGGATGTGCGCTTGCATATGGTTTACGGCAATAAGCGGAATGTGCAGTCCCAAAGCTAACGACTTTGAAAATGAGGTACCTACCAGCAATGACCCCATCAAACCGGGGCCCTGGGTAAATGCAATGGCAGATAACTGATTTTTATCGATATTTGCCTTGTGCAAGGCCTGATGCACCACCGGCACTATGTTCTGCTGGTGGGCGCGCGAGGCCAGCTCGGGCACCACACCGCCATATTGTTCGTGAACGTCCTGGGTGGCCACAACATTACTGAGTATTTTGCCGTTGTTGATCACGGCTGCGGCAGTGTCATCACAGGACGATTCAATGCCAAGGATATATGTGTTTTCTGCTGACAAGTGATTAAAAAGTTTGCGGGTAAAATTATAACTTTAATAGCGTATCAAAAAACTTCGGAAAATAATAGTTCGCACCTTTGTAGCCTTCGTCTTGCTGCTGGTGCTGGTTTTGATCGTTTTTTCCATTCCGGTCGTACAGACCTGGGTGGCGCATAAAGTGACCACCAACCTCAACCAGACTTATGGTACCGATATCCACATCAACCGATTGGGCCTAAACTGGAAGGGCGAGGTTGATATCCGCGAAGTGTTTATTGCAGACCACCACCAGGATACCCTTATATACAGCGGCGAAGTGCAGACCAATATCATCAATCTCCAAAATATGATGAGGGGCGACTTGGGCTTCGGAAATATTGTCCTGACGGATGCCATTCTCAACGTAAAGACCTATAGGGGTGAGGATAATGACAACCTTTCCATTTTTGCCGAAAAATTTGATACGGGTAAACCCAGTTCGTCTCCTTTCTCAATGTTCAGCAACGACATTTCAATGCTGCAAGGAACTATAACCATTACCGATGAAAATCTCGAAAATCCACAGATTTTTGTTTTTAAGAAGGTTGACCTGCAGGCAAACAATTTCAGGATTGACGGCCCCGATATTTCTGCCAGTATTAAATCGCTTGCTTTTGAAACCGCCCGTGGGCTTACGGTGACCGACCTACAGGCAGATTTTTCATACACGCCCACCCATATGAGGTTTGAAGACCTTTATTTGGAAACTCCTGAATCTAAAGTAAAAGGTGAAATAGAATTGGATTATTCAAAAAACGGGATGGCCAATTTTGAGGACGAAGTAGTGATCACCGCCCTGTTAAAGGAATCGGAAGTGGCCACCAATGACCTGAACACTTTTTACAACGAGTTTGGACCAGACCAAGTGGTGAACCTTGACGTAGCCCTAAAAGGCAGCCTTAACAATTTTACCGCCAGAGATCTTTCTTTTCGTACAGGCAGCACCTACATTTCGGGTGATTATCTGTTTCAGGATTTATTGAAAAGTGGCAGTAATTATACCATCAGGGCCACCAACCATTCCATTGCCACCAATTATTATGATCTGCGACGTTTTATGCCAAATGTATTGGGCACGGTAATTCCTGTTGAGTTAAAGGAACTGAACGGTTTTACCTTTGTTGGGAATACATCAATAGTGGCAGATGAACTCAATACCCAATCAAACCTGCGCAGTGGGATTGGGGCTGCCCAACTGGACGTAAAAATGGGCAACCTCAGCAATATTGATTTTGCATACTACCGCGGCAACGTTGTCCTCAAGGACTTCAATCTGGGCAAGATTGCCAAAACCACCTCCTTGGGCCGGATGTCTGCCAATCTTGATTTTGACGGTCGTGGATTCGATAAAAACACCGTGAATACTGAGATTTCCGGAACCATTTCCAGCTTTAACTTTGAAGGGTACGATTATAAAAATATTGAGGTAGCCGGCAATTTAAAAAATCCGCTCTTTAACGGGGAACTCACTATTGACGATCCAAACCTACAACTTCAGTTCAAAGGGCTGATAGATGCCTCGAAGGAAAAGAACCATCTCGATTTTGAAGCCGACGTTACCTTTGCCGAACTTAACCAATTGAATCTTGTAAAAAGAGACAGCATCTCGGTTTTTGCCGGAAAAGTAGTGGTTGATATGGACGGAAGAACCATTGATGACGTGGTGGGTACCATCAATTTTAGCCAGACGTTTTACCAGAACGAGCACGACGATTTCTATTTTGATGATTTTACGGTAACATCGACATTTGATGGGCCCAAACGCACCATTCAGATCAATTCGCCCGACATTATTAACGGGCAGATTTCAGGCGAGTTTTTAATAGAAGACATTCCCAATCTCTTCCAAAACGGCATAGCCAGCATTTATGCCAATTACATTCCG
Organism: uncultured Aequorivita sp.; assembly: GCA_964431895.1. Taxonomy (GTDB): domain Bacteria; phylum Bacteroidota; class Bacteroidia; order Flavobacteriales; family Flavobacteriaceae; genus Aequorivita. Next base: position 25,913 of record CAYSLM010000009.1, on the reverse strand, counting down.
CGCGAAGTGACTACAAACCAATATATCGACTATGAATTTGTGGTCTATAACAAAATTGTCGATGTATTTGTGCCCCAGTTGAAATTGGGTGACAATACACGGGTAAAAGGCTCGGTATCATCAGATGAATCAAAATTTGAGCTTGATTTCCGTTCGCCGGAAATCATTCTTTTTGATAACTATATGAGTGATCTCAACATTCAAGTAGATAATGACAATCCATTGTACAACATATATATAGAAACAGATTCAGTGTATACTGGTTTTTACAATCTCAAGGATGTCAACATCATCAACAAGACCTTAAATGACACCATGTACGTGCGGTCTGAATTTAAGGGTGGAAAGAAAAAAGAAGATCTCTTTAACCTATCCTTGTACCACACCATAAACCCAGCGGGAAAATCGGTGATAGGCGTAAAAAAATCGGATATTACTTACAAAGGCAACGTATGGTTCCTCAATAAAAACGATAACAGGTTGAACAAAGTAGTCTTTGATGACGACTTTAAAGAAATGCGCATAGACTCGCTTGTCCTGAGCCATAACCAGGAGCTCATCCAGATGGCCGGGGTACTGCGCGATTCTACCTATAAGAACTTGAAACTGCGCTTTTCCAATGTTAATATTGGCAATATTACCCCAGAAATTGACAGTTTGCGGCTCTCGGGCAACATGAATGGTAAATTGGATTTTCTCCAAAAAAATGGGGCCTATTATCCAAACAGTTCCGTGACCGTAGATGACGTGGTCATCAATGACATACCCTTTGGCGACCTGGCCCTAAAAATTGATGGCAACGAAGACCTCACCAAATATCGTATCAACACCTCCCTCACACATCAGCAGGTGCGGTCTATCTCTGCCGTGGGAGAAATAGACGTCTCGGCAAAAAATCCGCAGATATTATTGGATTTAGACCTAAACCGATTTAATCTACAGGCTTTCAGCCCCTTTGGCGGCGATGTGATCACTGATATTCGCGGGCAGGTGTCGGGCCAAGTACGGATTTCGGGAAATTATAAATCGCCAGATATGCTCGGTCGACTCCAATTGGAAAACAGCGGCCTTAAAATTCCATATTTGAATACCGATTTCAATATTGAGGATAATGCCCAGGTCATTGTTACCAAAAACAAGTTTGAGATAGGCCGTACCAATATCTTTGATACCAAATACGACACCCGCGGGGTATTCTTTGGCAATGCTACCCACCAAAATTTCGGCGATTGGGAGCTGAACCTGCATATTGAGGCCCCAGACCGGCTTTTGGTACTAGATACGCCGCCCGAGGAAGACGCCCTATATTACGGTACGGCATTTATAAGTGGAAATGCAGCCATTACCGGCCCCATTGATGAATTGGAGATTAATGTGGAAGCCACTACCGAGAGGGGAACGGTCTTTAAAATTCCCATTAGCGACACTGAAACCATTAGCGATGACTCTTTCGTGTATTTTCTTTCCCCCAAGGAAAAGGAGGCAAGGGTAAAGGGCGAAACCTTTGTGCAGAAGGAATCCAAAGGGCTCTCACTCAATTTTGATCTTGACATAAACAAAAATGCCGAAGTGGAAGTAGTGGTCGATAAGGTCAACAACTCAACCCTGCGCGGCAGGGGTGCCGGAATCCTGCTTTTGGAGATAAACACCAATGGCAAATTTAAGATGTACGGCGATTTCCAGGTGTTTGAAGGAGAATACGATTTTAGGTACGGAGGTATCATCCAGCGGAATATTGGGGTAGTGCCAGGTGGAAACATCACCTGGAACGGGGCGCCCGAAAGGGCCAACCTAAACTTGAGGGCCGTCTATAAGACCGAGGCAAACCCTTCGGTGCTTTTGGACAATCCTTCAATAAATACCAAAATCCCGGTAGAGGTTTACGTTGATCTCAAAGGCCAGCTAGCCCAGCCCGAGCTCAAATTTGATATAGATTTCCCTCGGGTAAGTTCTACCTTGAAGAGCGAGTTGCAGTACAAATTGCAAAACCAGGAACAGATGCAGAACCAGGCGTTGTTTTTATTGGCGTCAAATTCATTTGTCAACGACAATTATGCGGGCTCCAATGCTTTTGCCGGTACGGTGGCCGATAGGGTGTCAGGGCTGGTCAACAATATCTTTGCCGACCAGGACGGCAAATTCAGGGTGGGGCTGGACTATTCCGTGGGCAACAGAACGCCCAATCAGGAAACGGCAGACCGTATTGGGCTTACCCTATCAACCAACATTAGTGAGCGCATCATCATCAACGGAAAGGTGGGGGTGCCCGTAGGGGGGGCCAATGAGACTGCCGTGGCCGGCGATGTGGAGGTGCAATGGCTGATCAATGAGGATGGGAGCTTGAGGATAAAGTTCTTTAACCGCCAGGCCGACCTTCAGTTTATTGGCGAAGAATATATTTTTGAACAAGGTACAGGTATTTCCTACTCGGTTGATTTCAACACTTTTCGAGAACTTTACCGAAAGCTTTTAAACAAGAAAAAAACCAAGGAAAGCAAGATTCTGCCTGTTACACCCGATGACAACACCTATCCTGTAAACTTCCGATCGAGCGGCACAAGGCCCGAAGAAGAAGGGGAATAATGGCCCTAAAGTGCGGCAATCACAGAGATTTCAACGTTGACAAATTTGGGCAGGTTGGCCACCTCCACGGTTTCGCGGGCCGGAGCTGTGCGCTCGTCAAAATAGGAAGCATATACTTCATTTATGGCCGCAAAATTGTTCATATCGCTAATGAAAATTGTGCTCTTCAACACATTGTCAAAGGTCATACCGGCTTCGGAAAGTATAGCTTGGAGGTTTTCCATAACCACTTTGGTTTCGGTCTTAATATCCTCGGTTACCAACTTTCCGGTCTCCGGATCCAGGGCTATTTGGCCGGAGGTATAAAGTATATTTCCATTAAGGATAGCTTGGTTATAAGGTCCAATGGGGGCGGGGGCATTTTTGGTGGTGATTATTCTTTTCATGGTTCTAAAGTTTTGATTTTTTAAAAAAAGTACATTATAGGCGTTTATCGCTTTCACGCCGCTTGTCGTATTTAATATCGCTAAGTACAGACGATTTTATTCCAATATAAAAATACCAGGCCGTGTTTATACTGCCTATCGGGGTCCAGTTGAAACTCATCTGCCAGCTTTCCAGATCGCGCTGGAACCGGAATTGGGTCAAGGTAACCCCTTTGTTCTTAAAGTCATAGCCCGAAGATACTCCCACGGTCCATCGCGGGGCCAGCTCTAGATTGGTGCTCATCATAAACGAATGGCTCGATATTTCATTTTCCCTGCGGTTGTTGCCGTATGTAATGGTGTAGGCAAAGCGCATATCCCAAGGAATGGTGTAGTTGTACCAGGCAACATTGGTTTTATTTGAGGTTTCGTCCTCCTCATAAATACGGCCATCATAAATATTGGATGCCTCCCCGAAGAGATCATCGGGACGCCCTCCATTCCTAAAGGTTTCGTTGTCCATCCCCAAATCCTTGCGTCCGGCCTCAAAATCCTTGCTTGAAAAGGAGTAATTGATGCTCACATTGGCATTGGTCAACCGAAACAGGCTTCCCCCATTGTTGATGTTGAAAACATCTATTTTGTTGTTATTGTTGTCCAGCGCATAGGGATCTAAGCTGCCGCTGAAGTTAAAGTCGAGTTTCGGAATAATAGGGATACTGCCCGTGAATCTCAAGGGGCTCCACTTGAGCGAATCGCCAGCCAAATTGTAGGCGGTGGTAAAGTTTAGGTTGTTGAGCAGGATTATTTTCTTTGGTTCCCGCGCGGTGGTATCGCGGTCTCTAACCTTTGCCTCAAAGGTATTGCTCAACGACATCCCAATATTGCTTGAGTACACCTTGCTGGGCGGACCGTACAATGTGTTTTCAAAACGTGAATACTCCACCAGCTCCCCCGCGGCTTCATTGGCTGTTTCGGGTATTCTAAATTCATCGTAATACCTATCAAAGGCAGGGTTTACATTATAGCTGATGCTGGGCCTGACCACGTGCCGGATGGCCTGTATTTTTTTATCGGAGCCGAAGTTGAAAAGCCCGTAAAGTGTAGTACCCAAACTGGTTGAAAAGTTATAGGTTCGATAACTCTCAAAGCCTGAAAGGGTGTCTTGGACTACGCCGCCCCTTCCGTCAAAGGCATTGGCATCATAGCGCTTTCGGGTACTTTTCAGCACCCAGGTTTCACGATAATTGGTGGAGGCCGAAGCACTCAAGTATTTGAATATTTTAAAATTGGTGGAAATTGGGATATTGTGCTGGGCCCCAATTTGGGCTGCATTAAACATTTCGCGCTTAAAAAATAGCGAGTCTGTGGTTTGGATGCGGTTTTCGGCCGAAAGATCATACTGAAAGTTGATGTTCTGTATAATTCCTTTCTTGGCACCGTTGCGGGGCGCAAACGGATAGATGCGTGAAACGCTGGCACTCAGGTTGGGCAGTGCCATGGATATTTGCTGGGTATTGGTATTTTGCGAGTGGGTTGCGGCCAGGGAAAGGTTCACCTGAGGGTCGCCCTCAAAGGTCTTGGAGTATGAAATTGACGAGCTAAGCGTATTGACCAGGGCACTGGCATTGTTGGTCTGGTTGATGGATTGGTTGAAGTACTTGCTGCTTCCAAGGTTTACCGAAGCCGAGAAACGCGAACTCGGATTGCTCTTGGTGTCCTGGGTGTGTGTCCACCGGATATTGTAGATGGTACTCTCGTTAAAATTGGGAAAACCCCGCTCTTCCTGTACCAAATGCTCATAGCGCGCACTGAAATTGCCCCTAAATCTATACCGCCACACATAGGCCGATTCACCTCGCAGCGCATAACTGCCATTGGTATAATAGTCGCCCAGTAAACTCAAGTCCAGGTAATCGCTTATGGCAAAGTAATAGCCTCCATTTTGAAAAAAGAAGCCCCGGCTATTATTTTCACCAAAAGAGGGAATGATAAACCCCGAGGTCCTATCTTCCGTAAGCGGAAAATAGGCAAATGGCAGGCCTACCGGCGTGGGCACATCGGCGATATACATATTGGTGAGACCAGTGACTATTTTTTTCTTGGGAACAAACTTCGCTTTGCGGGTATAGAAATAGTATTCGGGATCATCAATGTTTTTGGAAGTGGTAAATTTTACATTCCGAAGATAAACGACCGAATCATTTACCTTTTTGGTGACCTGCGCTATCACGTTAAACCCGTTCTGCTCTGTTCGGCTGTTATATACCAAGGCTTTTTCGGTATTGAAATTATAGCGTATGGAGTCTGGCTCTACCTTATTGGTGCCCTGTACAAAAACAGGCCGCTGGCTGTAATGGCCCGCGCTGTCTATACCCGTGGCATAAACTTCGTTCTTGTCATAATCAAGTATGATGAGGCCCGCATCTATTCGCATGTCCTCATAAATGATATATGCCTTGTTGTACATATATACCTTGTTTTCCTTTCTGTTGAGCAGTACGTAATCCTCGCCGTAATAATCTACTACATCGGTGAGGGTTTCTTTTGGAGGCTGTACGGAATCGGTCTTTACCGTATCCTGGGCCTTTTGGTCAAACTCGGTCACCCGAGATGAAAGGTTGACCAAAACGGTATCCTCGGGCGTAGTGCTGGGGATGTTGGTTTCCGTTTTGGGCGGCACATCCTGTGCATGGACGGTAGCTCCGCAAAGTAGCAGCAATGTTAAGAAAATTGTTAAGTAATGCCCGTTGGTCTGCAATGCGCTGATGCTATTATTTCGTAGATTTGGCTCAGTATTTGAAACGGTCAAAAATAAACATATTTTTTCGGGTATGTTTTTTTAATTGGCTTTTTTGAAATAAGGCTTACGGCTTCCCGTTAGCAACAATAGGGTTGCGCAACCTGTACTTAATAATTTTTGGAAACAAGCCTTTTGGTAAACATACTGATTTCCAATAAACAAAATGTGTGAGAGCAGATGAAAACGAAACATGTCATTCTTTATATATTCCTTTTAACCTTATCGTTTTTTGTTATCCCAAACGCCGTTGCCCAACACAACGACAAGCCTTTCGTGGTTGTTCTTGATGCCGGCCACGGCGGTCATGATACGGGAAACGTAGGCAATGGCTACCGCGAATCGGAGATTGCCCTGAACATTGTACTGAAAGTAGGAGAGGAGCTGGAAAAACTTCCGCACGTAAAGGTGATATACACGCGCAAGACCAATGTTTTTATCGAACTGCGAGAGCGGGCGGCAATTGCCAACAGGGCAGATGCCGACCTATTTGTTTCGGTACATTGCAATGCCCACAGCAGCCAGGCCTACGGGACGGAAACTTTTGTTCTCGGACTGCATAAAAGCCAGGCCAATTTTGAGGTAGCCAAAAAAGAGAACGAGGTAATTTATCTGGAGGAAAATTACCAGGAAAAGTACGGTGGCTTTGACCCCAACGCGCCCGAATCGCTAATAGGAATGGTCTTGATGCAGGAAGAATACCTCGACCAGAGCATTCTTCTGGCCAGCTTGGTGCAAAACAATATCGTAAACAATTTAAAACAAAATGACCGAAGCGTAAAACAGGCCGGCTTCTGGGTACTGCACAACACCTATATGCCCAGCGTATTGATCGAGACGGGTTTTCTCACCAACAAAAAGGAGGGGGCCTATTTGAATTCAGCAAAGGGGCAGACCGAAATGGCCCGTGAAATAGCCAACGCCATCAAAACCTACATTAGCAGCCTTTCGGTAGCCAACGAAAAAACAAAAGATCCGGAGGTAAAGGAACTGGAAGTTGCCAAGGCTATAGAAACCACGGAGGCGGCGATTTATGATGGCATCATTTTCAGGGTGCAACTGGCGGCTACGAGCAAAAAATTGCATCCCAAAGCCAGTAATTTTAAAGGGCTCAAGGATATAGACCGCAAAAGGGAAGACGGCCTCTACAAGTATTATTATGGGGAAACATCCGACTACAACAAAATACAGGTCATGAAAACCTTCGTACAGCAAAAAGGATTTCCTTCCGCCTATATCGTGGCCTTTAAAAACGGGAAAAAGGTAAATGTATCGGAAGTGTTAAAATCAAAAGCCAATTAATGTGCATTCTTTATATTTATGGCTTAAATTTGTTCCACATCTAAAAATATACCCTTGAAATTATCCAGAGAAGTCAAAACCGGAATCCTCGCCATTGGTGCTATATTGTTATTGATATTTGGATATAGCTTTTTAAAGGGAACCAACCTGCTCGACAAGAGTCGGGAGTTTTACGTAAAATATGACAATGTGGAAGGCCTTGCACAGGGCGCGCCTGTGACCATCAACGGTCTTACCGTGGGCAAGGTGCAGGAGATCACCTTTGGCAATTCCAAAGGTGACCTGGTGGTAAAGTTCAATATTGACAAGGAACTGGATTTTTCGCGAAACAGTATCGTGCGCATCTACAGTACAGGACTTATTGGCGGAAAATCGCTCGGCGTATTTCCCGTGTACAATGTGGAAAACATTGCCAAAAGTGGCGATACCCTTCCCGGCGATGTGGAAGACGGCATGCTTACCGCCGTCTCAAAAGCCCTGGGGCCCTTGGAAAAGAAAGTGAACAACACCCTAGCCACCATTGACACCCTTTTGCTAAACGTAAACGCCATAGTAGATGAGGATACCCGCAAAAACCTGAAAGAGGCCATCGCCAATCTCAATAATACGCTCAATTCTTTCTCGGGGGTATCCCAAAATCTCAACCACTTATTGGCAACAAATAGTGGCAAGCTTGACAATACCTTTACCAATCTCGATAAAACCGCAGGAAATCTTTCCCAATTGACAGATTCCCTTTCACAGCTGCAAACGGGTAAATTGGTGCGCGACCTTCAGGATGTAGTCACCCGGATAGACAAGATAGTTGCCGAAGTAGACCAAGGCCACGGTACAGTAGGAAAACTTTTGCGGGACGAGACCCTTTACAACAATTTGGAAGGCGCTTCGCGGCAGTTGGAGCAACTCTTGCAGGATGTCAAGCTCAACCCAAAGCGCTATGTCCACATTTCAATTTTTGGAAAAAAGAACAAAGAATACGAACCACCGGCCAATCCAGATAAATAAAACATGCAATACCTTCCCAATATACTTTTTATCCTCGCCCTGGCGGCGGGAATAGGCTATTTCACCCTAAACATCAGAAAAATCATCCGCAACATAAAGTTGGGCCATGAAGTAGATGCCTCAGACCATAAGGGGCAGCGGTGGGCCAACGTGCTGCGCATTGCCCTTGGCCAGTCCAAAATGGTGGTCCGTCCTATTCCAGGGCTCTTGCACATTTTTGTTTATGTAGGTTTCATCATCATCAATATCGAGGTGCTCGAAATCATCATTGACGGTATTTTCGGCACCCACCGCGTATTGGCTACCGTCCTTCCTGCCGGTCTTTACAATTTCTTAATCGCTTCATTTGAGATACTGGCCCTGTTGGTCTTGGTGGGCGTAATTCTTTTCTGGACCCGCCGCAACATTCAAAAGCTCAGACGTTTCTGGGCCCGTGAAATGAAAGGCTGGCCAAAAAATGATGCCAACTATATCCTGTACTTTGAAATGGTATTGATGATACTTTTCCTTACCATGAACGCAGCAGACCAAGTACTGCAGGACCAAGGAGCCGGGCATTACATTCAGGCGGGTGTCTTCCCGGTGAGCCAGTATATGGTTCCCTGGCTCGAGGGCATGTCACAATCAGGCCTTATGGCCATAGAGCGCACCGCCTGGTGGTTGCATATTTTGGGGATATTGGTCTTTCTCAATTACCTCTATTTTTCAAAACACCTGCATATCATTTTGGCATTTCCCAATGTTTACTTTGGAAAAATTGCCCCTAAGGGGAAATTCAAAAATCTAGATTCGGTTACCCAAGAAGTGAAACTGATGATGGATCCCAATGCCGATCCTTTTGCGGCCCCTGCCGAAGGTGCCACAGAGGAACCCGCAAAATTCGGTGCCAGCGATGTTACCGATTTAAGCCGAACGCAGTTGCTGAGCGCCTATACCTGTACCGAGTGCGGCCGCTGTACCAGTGTGTGCCCGGCCAATATTACGGGCAAGCTACTTTCGCCACGGAAGATCATGATGGACACCCGTGACCGTCTGGAAGAAATAGGAAAAAATATCGATAAAAACGGCGAGTTCAAACCCGATGGCAAGCAACTGCTCGATGACTATATAACCCGAGAGGAACTGTGGGCCTGTACCACCTGCAATGCCTGTGTCGAAGCCTGCCCTGTAAGTATAGACCCATTGAGCATCATTATGGATATGCGCCAGTATCTGGTCATGGAGCAGAGCGCCGCCCCCAATGAGCTCAACGTGGCCATGACAAATATAGAGAACAACGGCGCCCCATGGCCCTATAACCAAATGGATCGCTTAAATTGGGCCAAGGACAATGGATGAAGCAACTCAAGATTGAGCGGAAAAACCATTAAAGCCATCAAAAGGAAAAATTTATAATGAAAAAGGAAGAAATAGAAAAAATGCTGCACGATAAGGTAGAAAAGGGATCGCACGTGAGCCCCATTCTGCCCGAAGGAATAAAAAACTACCTCATTGATATAGATGGTACCATTACCGACGACATCCCCAACGAAGAACCAGAACGCATGGCCACCTGCCAGCCTTTTCCCGATGCGCTAAAAACCTTGAACAAATGGTATGACGAGGGGCATATCATCTGCTTTTTTACCTCCCGTACCGAAGCCCATCGGGAAGTGACCGAAACCTGGTTAAAAAAACACGGTTTCAAATACCATAGCCTGTTGATGGGAAAACCTCGCGGCGGCAACTACCACTGGGTAGATAACCACTTGGTAAAAGCCACGCGCTATAAAGGAAAATTTACTGATTTGGTAGAAAAGGAAGTCACCATTGAAGTGTTTGACGATTAACCTTTTTCAAAACCCAATGTGCTATGTAAAAACGGTGTTTACCGTTTACGTATAGTCTATAACCAATAATACAATAATAATGAGTGAACCAATAAAAGTGCCAACCATGGCCGAGTACGCCGCCCAGGGCAAAATGCCGGAAGTGTTGTTTTTCGTGGGCTGTGCGGGCAGTTTTGATGATAGGGCCAAAAAAATAACCAAAGCTTTTGTAAAGCTGTTAAATAAAGCAAATATAGATTTTGCCGTATTGGGAACCGAGGAAAGCTGCAATGGCGACCCCGCCAAAAGGGCGGGCAACGAATTCCTATTCCAGATGCAGGCCATGACCAATATTGAACTGCTCAACGGTTACGGAATTAAAAAAATAGTGACCACCTGTCCCCACTGTTTTAACACCATAGGCAATGAATATCCGGAGCTTGGCGGCAATTATGAGGTCATGCACCACACCCAGTTTCTTAAATCCTTACTCGAGGAGGGGAGGCTTAAGGTTGAAGGTGGAAAATTCAAGGGGAAGAAAATCACCTTTCACGATCCCTGCTATCTCGGTCGGGCCAATGGCGAGTATGAAGCGCCCCGGAGCCTGCTTAAAAAGCTGGATGTAGAGCTGCTCGAGATGCGCCGAAACAAAAAGAACGGTCTTTGCTGTGGTGCCGGGGGCGCTCAAGTGTTTAAGGAACCTGAAAAAGGCGATAAGGACATCAACGTGGAGCGTACCGAGGAAGCCTTGGAAACCACATCTGAAATAATTGCCACAGGCTGTCCGTTCTGCATGATGATGATGACCGATGGAGTAAAGGCCAAAAATGCCGAATCAACCGTCAAGGTTATGGACGTGGCCGAAATGATAGCCAACGCAGAAGATTTATAAACCTACCCGCAAGGTGCCGTCAAGAAAGAAGGGCCTCCTTGTAGGTCTAATGAAAAAGAAAGAATTTCCAAAAAAATGCTTACAGATTTTAAAAACCTGCCCGATGATTCTCGAATTTGGATCTATCAGGCCAATAGAAAGTTGAGCGACGAAGAAGTTGCCGAAATTGAAAAACTTACCGAAGAATTTCTCACCAAATGGACGGCCCATGGCGCCGACCTGGAAGCAGGCGTTGAAATAAAATACAACCGTTTCATTGTAATTGGACTCAATCAGGCCAATGCTTCGGCCTCGGGCTGCAGTATTGACGCCTCGGTGCATTTTATCCAATCGCTCGAGGAAAAGTTTCATGTTGATCTACTCGACAAAATGAACGTCACTTTTTTTTCCGGAAAATACATAGCCTATAAGCCCCTTGACGAGTTTCGCAAAATGGCCAAGGATAGATCGGTATCAAAAAACACCATTGTTTTCAACAATCTGGTCAATACCAAGGCTGAATACCTGGAAAACTGGGAAGTGCCTGCAGCGGCAAGCTGGCACAGTCGGTTTCTATCTTAATATCCGCTTGGGCTATGTATAGAGTTCTGTTCCTATTTTTATGTTTTTTCTATTTTTTTCCGGCTGGGGCCCAGGAAAACAATCCGCTGATTGTCAAGAATGATTTCAAAAACCAAAAGCATTGGGTTGACAGTATTTATGCTGGCATGTCTGTGGAAGAGAAAATGGGGCAGCTGTTTATGGTCGATATTTTTAGCAGCGATCCCAAAAGCAAGACCGATAAAATAAAGGAACTCATTGCTGACTACCATTTGGGTGGCGTCATTTTCTCCAAGGGCGGGCCCGTCAGGCAGGCAAAACTGAACAACGAGTTTCAGGCGCTGGCCAAGGTACCGTTGCTGGTTGGCATGGACGCCGAATGGGGACTGGCCATGAGGCTCGACTCTACCTATGCCTTTCCGTGGAATATGACCCTGGGGGCCGTAACAGATAATGGATTGATCGAGGAGGTTGGACAACGCATTGGGGAGCAGTGCAAAAGGTTGGGGGTACATATCAATTTTGCCCCAGTGGTCGATATAAACAACAATCCGAAGAATCCCATCATCGGCAACCGATCTTTTGGCGAAGACCGGGAAAACGTTACCCAGAAATCCCTGGCATTTATGAAAGGCCTGCAAAGTGCAGGCATTATGGGTAGTGCCAAGCATTTTCCCGGCCACGGCGATACCGATATAGACAGCCACAAAAACCTTCCCGTTATAGATTTTTCTCGCGAAAGACTTGACTCACTCGAGCTTTATCCCTATAAAGCCTTGATTGGCCAAGGTCTTAACAGTGTTATGGTGGCCCATTTAAATGTCCCCTCCTTGGAGCCCCAACTGAATTATCCTTCATCACTTTCGGCAAAGGTAGTGACCGACCTTTTGAAAAAAGAGCTGGGTTTCAACGGGCTTATTTTTACCGATGCCCTGAATATGAAAGGCGCTTCCAATTTTAAGGAACCCGGTGAAATTGAACTCGCTGCACTCTTGGCCGGAAATGATGTGCTGTTGATTCCACAGGATATGCCCAGGGCCATGGAATTTCTTTTGAAAGCATATGAAGAGGGCACCATTACCGAAAAACGACTGCAGTATTCCGTCAAGAAAATTCTTTATGCCAAATATAAAGCGGGCCTAAACCATTATAAACCCGTACAGACCGCCTATTTGGTAGAAGACCTGAATACCGTAAACGATGATGCCCTCTATGAAAAAATAATGGATAATGCCCTTACCGTCATTAAAAACGACCGGGCCATTCTTCCCATTAAGGATCTTCAGAAGAAAAAAATTGCCTATATCAACTTTGGTGATGCCTCGGGGGCAGAGTTTCTCGCCGAACTCAACAAATATGCCCAGGTAGATTGGATAAAGGCAGACAACCTTGATGGCTATATCCAGCAGTTAAAAGCATATAATTATGTGATCATCGGCTTTCACAAAAGCAATGACAACCCGTGGAAGAGTTTTAGTTTTACTGAGAAAGAGCTGGTTTGGCTATATGAAATTGCCCGGACCAACACGGTGATACTCGATGTATTTGCGCGTCCCTATGCCATGCTCGACCTAAGGACGACCGCCAATTTTGAGGGCATCTTGCTATCTTATCAAAACAGTGTTATCGCCCAACGGCTTTCGGCCCAGCTAATTTTTGGCGCGCGCGAGGCAAAGGGAAAACTACCGGTAAGCCTGGGCGATGATTTTCCGCTAAACACCTTTCTAAAGACCAAAACCCTGAGAAGATTACAATATGGAACGCCGGAAAGCGTGGGCATAAACAGCTACAAGTTGAAGAAAATAGACTCGCTGGCACAATACGGCCTGCGTGAAGAAATGTATCCGGGAGCGCAGATTCTGGTTGCCCGGAAGGGAAAGGTTGTATACCAAAAAAACTTTGGCTTTCACGAATACGATAAGAAAATTCCAGTAACCGATACCACGATTTATGACCTTGCTTCCCTGACAAAAATCCTGGCCGCACTACCTTTGGTCATGCAGCTGGTTGACAAAAAGGAATTGAGCCTCAATACCAAGCTTTCCGAAATGCTGCCCGAATACAAAAATTCAAACAAGGCCAATGTCACCCTAAAGCAGATGTTGTCTCATTACGCGCGCTTTAAGCCTTGGATTCCTTTTTATAGGCACACCCTAAATCCCGAAAAAACCGCCGTCTCCAAAAAATATTATTCAGACGTTGCCGGAAAGGACTACAACGTGCAAGTGGCCGAAAATCTCTATATGCGAAGGGATTATATAGACACCATTTACCGAGATATAAGGGAAAGCCCTCTGCTCTCCCGGCTAGAGTACAAATACAGCGATTTGCCGTATTATATTCTAAAAAAATATCTGGAGCGGAAATTTGAAATGCCCCTCGAGTTTATTGTCCAAGAAAATCTATATGAATCGTTGGGTGCCAATTACACCCTGTACCATCCGTTGGATAAATTTTCAAAGGACGATATTCCGCCCACCGAGCAGGACAACATTTTTAGAAATCAAAAGGTGCAGGGCTATGTGAACGATCAGGGCGCTGCTATGTTGGGGGGTGCCAGTGGCCACGCGGGCCTTTTCAGCAATAGCAATGACGTTGCCAAAATTATGCAGATGTACTTGTGGAAAGGATTTTACGGCGGCAAGCGGTACTTTAATCCCGAGGTAATGGACAAATTCAACACCTGTTACTATTGTGACAAAAATGTAAGGCGGGGCGTGGGTTTTGATAAGCCACAATTAGGGACCGTGGGCCCTACCTGCGGCTGCGTGTCCATGACCAGTTTTGGCCACAGCGGCTTTACCGGAACTTTTGCCTGGGCCGATCCGGAACAGGAAATTGTATATGTGTTCCTCTCAAATCGTACTTTTCCCGACCCTAACAACCGGAAGCTCATTCGAAGTGATTTGAGAACCAAGATACAGGAGGCCATCTATGAAGCCATTGACTATTGATGCCATAACCTTTTCAATTACCCAACCAGGAGGTTGGTTTTTTGCCACAAAAGAATAAAACCAAAATCACGGAATTCAAATTCCATTTAAACAGAAAGAATCAAAATGAAAATCGCAATAGTTTGTTATCCCACCTTTGGTGGCAGTGGGGTGGTGGCCACCGAATTGGGCTTGGCCCTTGCCGAGCACGGCCATGAGGTACATTTCATAACCTACAAGCAGCCCGTAAGGCTCGAACTGCTTTCGCGGAACATCCACTTTCATGAGGTTTCGGTGCCAGATTATCCGTTGTTCCACTTCCAGCCTTATGAATTGGCGCTCTCCAGCAAACTGGTCGATATGGTGAAATTGCACAAAATAGAACTTCTCCACGTGCATTATGCCATTCCCCATGCCTATGCCGGCTATATGGCCAAAAAAATGCTGGAGGAGGAAAACATCCGTATTCCAATGGTCACCACTCTCCATGGAACCGATATTACCCTGGTGGGAAGCCATCCTTTCTATAGGCCGGCCGTAACCTTCAGCATCAACAACAGTGATGTGGTAACTTCGGTTTCCCAAAGCCTGAAAGATGATACCCTGCAATTGTTTGATATTAGGAAGGAAATACATGTAGTGCCCAATTTTATTGATATTCCCAAAAAAATAAATCGCTATACCAAATGCGAGCGCGACATGATGGCCGAAGAGCACGAGCGCATCGTCACCCACATCAGCAACTTGCGAAAGGTAAAGCGCGTGAAGGATGTAATTCGGATTTTTGATCGTATTCAGCAGAAAATCCCGGCCAAATTGGTTATGGTAGGCGAGGGGCCCGAACGCAGTGCCTGTGAGCAGCTTAGCAGCGAATTGGGCATAGCCGAAAAGGTGATTTTTCTGGGCAATAGCAACGAGGTAGATAAAATTCTTTGCTTTACCGACTTGTTTCTTCTCCCTTCCGAAAAAGAAAGCTTTGGGCTGGCGGCCCTTGAGGCTATGGCCTGTGGGGTGCCTGTGATATCGAGCAATTCCGGGGGCCTTCCCGAAGTAAACAAAGAAGGGGTAAGTGGCTATTTGAGCGAAGTGGGAAATGTGGATGAAATGGCCCAAAATGCACTCAAAATCCTTTCCACCGATGAAACTTTAAACCAATTTAAAAAACAGGCGATTGAGGCGGCACAGATATTCGATACCAAAAAAATAGTGCCTATGTATGAGGCATTGTATAGGCAAGCATTGGCAAATATCCAATAAAAGGAAGGCGGCGGAAAGTTTTCCTTTCTCAATAATTCCGTTTGATGAACTCCAGGGCGTTTTGGCGCATTACCTTTTCTACGATAATGTGGGCGTCCAAACGATTAAAGTCATTCAGCATGATGAGGTTTTTTGAAAGAAAATTCTCGGCATGATGGAACAATTCCTCGGCCAGGTCTTTCATGTTTTCGGCAGTCCATAATCCGTTGATGGGGTTTACTATTCCGTCAAAATCACTGCCAATACTTTGTATGCCCCAACAGAACAAACCCTCCCTGTCAAGCACTTCGGCTATGTGCTGCACTTGCCGCCAAACCAATAATGCTTTTTTTCGCAACTGTTTCCGCTTGTTGGGGAAGTAAATTCTGCTTTCGGAAATGGCTTTGGCGCTACCAATACGCCTTTGGTCCAATTGTATCCCGAAAATGCCATCGCTCTTGGCAATGCGCACCAATTCACTGTCATAAAAGTTAATGTCGATATCGCAAAACCAATCGCGGTGCTCCGGCAGACCAATACGGTCCCACTGCTCTATGGAATGCTTTCCGTTGCAGGCCCCATGGCTGGCGATGATCGGAATTTTTTCCCCACTATACTTTGAATCCAACAAAGCGTAGTAAGCTTTCCGTGAGGCCGTGCTCAAGTGTTTTACGTCAATGGGTATGCGCTTTCCGTCTGTATTGTCAAGTAAATGCTTTATTGCTTCCTGTCCTAAACTGGTGATGCCACTATTTAGACCGCGGTCCTGGTTGTGCTTCAGCAGACTTACCGTTATGCTTCGGGCATGGCCGCAAAGCTCGTTGTAAAAATGGTGCGCCAAGGTAATGAACAAGGGACGGTGCTGCCAGTTTTTAATGTTTTCAATATTGCCGAGAACCTCGGTCCTGCTGGCCATATCCCTGTCCTTGGCAATTCCGGTGTTGAAACTGTGGCCTCCCTCAATACTGAGGATGACATTGATTATCTTTCTCGATTCGGTTTCCTGCAGCTTATTTTCTTCAATTTCCTGAAAACTGCTTACCAGGCGATAGGTGTAAATTTTGCCATCTACTTTTACCACCTGGTTGTGCACTTGTTGGTAATAATGGTATTCATCCATCAAATCTGCAAAATAGTCGGTGTTGCTTCGTATATAATCCATTCGTGACTGGCTAATGCTTGCGGCCAGGTTTACCAAAAGATCCGTTATCCCCTTGATGCCGAGTATTTCCTTTCCAAAGAAATGCTTTTCAAAGGGATAGAGCGCCACAACAACCACCTTGGTGCCCGATTTGGCCAAGGCGGTGAAATCTGTCTGGGTAAACTTTGTCAATGTTGCCAAACGGTTTACCAATTTTTCCAAAACGGTGGGCGGCGAGTAATGCCAGATCGAGTTTTTGCGGTTGGGGTCTAGCGCATTCTGTTTGGGAGGTTTATATTTAAAGCTCTTGCTATACGGTTTTAAAGACGGATGGCAATGAAGGTCAACGTAATGCGTTTCCATGATTCTCTGGGTAAATCCTTAAAAGTGCAAATTAATACCCACTTGCCACAGCGGATTTTCCCTGTTTTTTAAAAAGGAAAATGCCCCTTTTTGGTAGGGGCATTTGCTTTATCCTATAAAAATTGATCTTAAAATTGGTATCGCGCACTTATGCCTACATCAAAACTCACATCATCGCGATAGTTCAAATTAAATTGTGGCCTAAAGTCAAACGAGACCAACAAGGGGAAATCAAAGTTATACTCAATACCTACGTCTCCGGTAAAGAAGGCAAAGGCTTCGGAGTCCTTGTTTCTATAATAGCGATACTCATCATCGTAATAACGGTCGTAGCTTTCAACTCCCGCACCAATTCCGGGACCGGCGTACCAGTTAAAGCCACCATCAATATTCCAGACCCATTGGTAGATACCGGTAAATTTCACATCGTCCCAATACCTTTCGCTGTGCCAGCCCAATCCCAATTCAAGTCGGTTGCTGGTGCCAAGGGCGCGTTGGTAGTTTACCTCAGGTCCAAAACCATTGCTCTCACTCAGCCGGAGGCCGATGGCGTTTTTTGAAATTTCCTGTGCCTGGGCCTGCCAGCCCAAGCCCAGAATTGCTAAAATGATCAAAATTGACTTTTTCATATTTCTTGCTTTAGATTTGTTGGGTAAAGGTAGAAGTATTGCGGCATAGCATAAGTTAAGGCCATATTAATCCCAAGGCGTAATTTTACAAAGTTTTGTTAAGGATTTCGCTACCTTTACGGCTACCCCATGAAAAAGCAACTTCAAGACTTTCAACGCTTGTTCAATGGCGAATTATTGGTCGATTCGCTCCATAAATCATTGTATGCTACTGATGCCTCGGTCTATCGAAAAATACCTTTGGCCGTGGCCTTTCCCAAAAACGAACGGGGGCTCAAACAGCTTATTTCCTTTGCCGAAATAAACGGCACCTCGCTCATCCCGCGAACGGCAGGTACTTCCCTTGCCGGACAATGCGTAGGCGAGGGAATAGTGGTTGACGTTTCAAAACATTTCACCAATATAATTTCACTCGATCCCGAAAACCTGACGGTCACCGTACAGCCCGGTGTAATCCGCGATGAGCTTAACCGCTACCTGCAACCGCATGGCCTTTTTTTTGGGCCCAACACTTCAACCAGTAACCGTTGTATGATTGGTGGCATGGTGGGCAACAACAGCAGCGGCACTACCTCCATAAAATATGGTGTCACGCGCGATAAGGTTTTAAAACTGAAAACAATCCTTTCCAATGGCGAGGAAGTGGTTTTTGAAACCCTTACAAAAGAGGAATTCCTGAAAAAGACCGAAATGAACTCCTTGGAAGGAAACATTTATCGCACCCTTTACAACGAATTGATTTCCGAAGAAACCCAAAAGGAAATCCGGAATGAATTTCCCAAACCAGAAATACATCGCCGCAATACGGGCTATGCCGTTGATACGCTGCTAAATACCAGTGTCTTTGGTGATTTTAATGAGGAAATAAACCTTTGCAAACTGCTTTGCGGAAGCGAGGGCACCCTGGCTTTTACTACCGAAATCACCCTCCAGTTAGACCCACTGCCGCCACAGCACACGGCTATGGTGGCCACCCATTACCATACACTTGATGCTTGCCTAAATGATGTGGTCGTCGCCATGCAGCACGATTTGCACACCTGTGAAATGATGGACGATGTGATCCTGGATTGCACCAAAAAGAACAAGACCTATGAGCCGTACCGATTTTTCGTAAAGGGCAGTCCCAAAGCCATTCTTTTACTGGAACTAAAAAGCAAATCCGAAGCCGATTTGGAAAGGCAGATTGAAGCCTTGTTGCAATCGCTATCGCTTTCAAACCACAGTTTTCACCGGCCCATCCTGCGCGGGGCGGAGTTTGAAATGGCCCTTGAACTGCGCAAGGCGGGCCTTGGTCTTTTGGGAAATATGGTGGGCGACAGAAAAGCGGTGGCCTGTATTGAAGATACCGCCGTGGCACTGGAAGATCTTCCAAACTATATTGGCGAATTTTCAGATTTGATGGCAAAATACGGCCAACAGGCAGTCTATTACGCCCACGCCGGAGCGGGCGAGCTCCACTTGCGGCCCATCTTGAATTTGAAGGACAGGGAAGGGGTAGATTATTTCAGGAAAATAACTACCGATGTGGCCCTGCTCTGCAAAAAATACAAAGGCTCCTTTAGCGGGGAACACGGCGATGGCATTGTGCGGGCAGAGTTTATCCCGCTGATGATCGGGGAAAAGAACTACGAACTTTTAAAGCGAATCAAATCGTCATTTGACCCACAGAACATCTTCAACCCCGGGAAAATCGTGGATGCCTTTAAAATGGACGAAGCCCTCCGTTATGAAGCTGATAGGGAGGAACCAAACATTAAGACCCTGCTCGATTTTGGTGACACCTTGGGCATTCTCCGGCTGGCCGAAAACTGCAATGGCAGTGGCGATTGCCGAAAGACCGCCGAGGCAGCGGGCGCCATGTGCCCCAGCTACCACGCCACCAAAAACGAAAAAGACACCACCCGCGCCCGCGCCAATGCGCTACGCGAGGTCTTGACCGGCAATCAGGCCGTCAATAGGTTCAATTCTGAGGATTTAAAGGAAGTCTTTGACCTGTGCATCAGTTGCAAGGCCTGCGCCAGCGAATGCCCCAGCAATGTGGATATGAGTACCGCCAAGGCTGAATTTTTATATCAGTACGCCCAAGCAAACGGGTATTCCCTTTCCCAAAAGATCTTTGGGAAAAGTACCAAGATGAACCGTTTGGCCGCCAAAGTCCCGGCCCTCTCCAACTGGTTTTTTTCCAATGGAATTACTTCGAAAATCATCAAAAAAATAAGCGGCGTGCACCCAAAACGCAGTTTACCAAAAATTTCAACTACCAGTTTCAGTAAATATTTCCAAAATATTAAAAATGAAGGTTTTGCAAATACTTCAAATTCGAATAAACTGGGAAGAAAAGTAATTCTATTTATAGACGAATTCAGCAATTACCTCGATGCCGAAATCGCTGTTGATGCCTATGAACTTCTGACCGGCTTGGGCTATCAAGTGGAAGTGATTGACCATTTGGACAGCGGTCGGGCGCTGCTTTCCAAAGGATTTTTAAAGGAAGCCAAAAAGGAGGCCAATAAAAATATCGACATCCTCAAAAGCATTGTCTCTCGTGATGTGCCGCTCTTGGGCATCGAGCCGTCGGCCATTCTTTCATTTCGCGACGAATACCTGCGCTTGGCCGATGATAGGACTTCGGCAGAGACCATTGCAGACAACACTTTTTTGATTGAGGAATTTATTTCCCAAGAAATCCAAAGAGGCCATATTACCGCAGACCGCTTCACTTCCGAAGAAAAAAATATAAAAATTCACACCCATTGCCACCAAAAATCGCTCAGCAACCAGAAAGTGACTTTTGATATTTTAAACCTTCCGAAAAATTATAAACCCACCATCATTCCCTCTGGCTGTTGCGGGATGGCGGGCAGTTTTGGGTATGAAAAAGAACATTACGAGGTAAGTATGAAAATAGGGGAGTTGAAGCTGTTTCCGGCCGTGCGAAAGGCTTCCGAAGACACCCTTATCTCGGCAAATGGCACGAGTTGCCGGCATCAAATTTTGGACGGAACGGGCCGCGAGGGGCTGCATCCGGTGACCATTCTTAAAAATGCGCTGCTGTGATTTTGACGGTTGGAGCCACGACCGCTTCGCTGCACCAACCACGACCCAATTTTGACGGTTGGAACCACGATCGCTTCGCAACACGAACCACGACTGATTTTTTGACGGTTGGAAACACGACCGCTTCGCTTCACGAAGCACGACCATTTCAAAAAGTCGTGGCTCCAAAAGTCGTGGTTCAAAAAGTCGTGTTTCCAAAAGTCATGGCTCCAACCGTCGTGTTTCCAAAAGTCATTTTTAAACCCTGAATCTTGAATAATTAAGTCCGAAAGTTTACATTTGTTGAAAACCAACCTATGGCGGGCAATTCCATCGGAAAAATCTTTAAACTCACCACCTTTGGCGAATCGCATGGCGCGGCCATTGGCGGTATCATAGACGGCTGTCCCGCGGGGCTTTCCCTCAATTTTGAAGCCATTCAAGCCGAAATGCAACGCCGAAAACCCGGCCAGTCGGCCATTGTTACCCAACGCAAGGAAGCGGACGAAGTAAAGTTTCTCTCCGGAATTTTTGAGGGAAAAACCACGGGAACGCCCATTGGCTTCCTTATTGAAAATACCGACCAAAAAAGCAGGGACTACAGCCATATCAAAGATGTTTACCGTCCCTCGCACGCCGATTATACTTATGACAAAAAATACGGTATCCGCGACTACCGCGGCGGTGGGCGTTCCTCGGCCCGCGAAACGGCGTGTAGGGTAGTGGCCGGGGCCATTGCCAAACAATTGCTTCAGCATATCAAGATTACGGCCTATGTTTCTTCCGTAGGAGAAATGGAACTCAAAAAGTCTTATTCCGAAGTTGATTTTTCGGAAATAGAAAAGAACCCCGTGCGCTGTCCCGATGCCGAAACGGCTTCAAAAATGGAGGAATACATAAAAGCAATCCGAAAGGAAGGCGATACCGTGGGCGGCACGGTAACCTGTGTTATCCAAAATATGTCTATAGGATTGGGCGAGCCGGTTTTTGATAAACTGCACGCCGAACTGGGCAAGGCCATGCTTTCCATAAATGCCGTAAAAGGTTTTGAGTACGGAAGCGGTTTTGCCGGCACCCAGATGAAAGGCAGTGTGCACAACGATATTTTTGATACCGATGGCAGCACCAGGACCAACCACAGCGGTGGCATACAGGGCGGTATAAGCAATGGCGAGGATATCTACTTTAAAGTGGCCTTTAAGCCAGTGGCAACTATAATGCAAAAACAAAAAACGATTGACACCCAGGGAAACCAAGCCATAGCCGAAGGCAAAGGCCGTCACGATCCCTGCGTGGTACCACGGGCAGTGCCCATAGTAGAGGCCATGGCGGCCTTGGTACTGGCCGATTTTTGGCTGTTAAATAAAATTTCGAAAATCTAAAGTCTAACATCTCACGCCTGCCTGCCGCAGGCAGGTCTCACATCTAACTATGAAAAAACTCGCGCTTCACTGGAAAATAATCATCGGTCTTATTTTGGGAATTATTTGGGCCCTGCTCAGCAGCCAGTTGGGGTGGAGTGAATTTACGATAGACTGGATTGCGCCCTTCGGGAAAATTTTCATCAATCTATTAAAACTCATTGCCGTGCCTTTGGTGCTGGTCTCCATCATCAGCGGGGTGGCCAATATTGGCGACCCATCAAGCCTCGGAAGAATGGGAGGGAAGACGCTCTTGGCCTACCTGATTACTACCCTTTTTGCCGTAAGTATGGGCCTTTTGTTGGTAAATGCGATAAAACCCGGCAAATTGATTGACGAGCAAAGCCGCATTGACAACAGGATAAGTTATGAATTATGGGCTGCATCGGAAGGGCACGAGATAAAGGATGGCATCAACTATCTGCATGATCCGGCCTTTTTGGAGCGCGCCCAAAAGATTACTGACCTTTCCAAAGGCGAACTGAAAGATGCCTCGGTTACCGAAAAAATGGAAACCGCAGAAAAAACCAAGGAAGCAACACCCTTGCAGCCTTTGGTGGATATAGTGCCGGAAAACTTCTTTTTTTCCCTGACCGATAATGGGCTCATGCTGCAGATTATTTTCTTCGGAATATTTTTCGGTGTATGCCTGCTGTTGATTCCCAATGAAAAATCAAAGCCCGTCACCGATTTTATGGACAGCGCCATGGAAGTGTTTTTGAAGATGGTAGATCTTGTTATGCAGGCCGCGCCCTTCTTTGTATTTGCACTCTTGGCGGGGGTGGTGAGCAAAATGGCCGGCGATGATATTGGCAAGGTGTACGAAATTTTTAAAGGCTTGAGTTGGTATTCGCTTACTGTGTTTTTGGGGTTGATGTTGATGATTTTTATCATCTATCCTTTGTTGGTGAAAATTTTTGTGAGAAAAATACCCTATACCGGATTTTTTAAGGGCATGGCGCCTGCCCAAACTTTGGCGTTTTCAACTTCCAGCAGTGCGGCCACCCTTCCGGTAACTATGGAATGTGTGGAGGAAAACCTGGGCGTGGATAAAAAGATAACCAGTTTTGTATTGCCCATTGGCGCCACCGTGAATATGGACGGCACCTGCTTATACCAAGCAGTTGCCGTGGTCTTTTTGGCCCAACTACATATGATCGATTTAACATTGGGGCAACAACTAACGATAGTACTAACCGCAACATTGGCCTCCATTGGTTCCGCCGCCGTTCCCAGTGCTGGATTGGTTATGTTGATAATTGTTTTGGAATCGGTTGGGCTGAACCCGGCGTGGATAGCCATTATCTTCCCGGTAGACCGTATTTTGGACATGTTCCGCACCGTGGTAAACGTAACGGGCGACGCCACCGTCTGCTCCATTATAGCAAAGGGCGAAGGGATGCTCAACTATGTGCCGCACGAAAATCCGTCGGAGACTTTTGATCTGGATTCATAAAAAAATACTTTCTTGGGGCAGTTAATTTTTTTGGCTTGAAACATAATATTTTCTATCTTCGATATTCTCCCCAGAAGAATACGCCCAATCTATTTTTCTGAATTTCATCTTCTTAGCTATGCTTAAAACCCATAGTTATGAGAAAATTATTTTTAGCCTTCGCCTTCGCATTTTTTGCAGCCAATCTTCATTGCCAAGTAGGAATTGGAACAACCACGCCCAGCCCGGCGGCCATGCTTGAAATTGCCGCCAGCTCAGATGGTGGATCAACGTATAAAGGGTTTATGCCACCAAGGGTGCCGAGTATTGCGGCGCGGGATGCTATAAATCCAGCCCCGGCAGACGTTGGATTGATGGTTTTTGTTGAAGACATCGAGTGTTTACAGACATGGAATGGCACAGGTTGGGAGAGCATGCACTGTATCAACACACCCGGATTTGCCGATCTATTCCAAAATTTTGATTTAAATACCACTTGGGGATATTCCTCCGACATTGCATTTTTTGATAACGGGAGCAAAGGTTTTTATGGAATTACCAATAGTTCTAATGGTGGGTTCAGTCACATAAATACCCTTACGAATAACTTTCTTGGGATTTTGGATCTTGATGATACTGAGGACGGAAATGGAACTTCCGGATTTACCACTATTACCTTTAACACTATAAATGTTTCCAATGCCTCAGCTGGCGTAACCGTTTCCTTTCAATATCAATTTTATGAATATGACAATGGAGACGACGCCTATTATAGATTAATTATTGACGGAGTGCCCCAACCTGAAATTCAATTAATTGCTGGAGGCGGAAATAATTCGGTTTCAGGAACAGCCTCGTTAAATGTTCCTGGAGGCACTACATCGGTCTCTTTGGTTATACGGATTAGCCAAGATGGCCAAGGCGATTATGCCGGTTTTGATAATTTTTCAATCGTTGGGAATTAAAAAAACAGGCCCCCAAAAACTTCGGGGCCTGCCTTATCAGCTAAATCTAATTATCCGGGGCAGACCATCAATTAAAATGAAGCTAAACCGATTCCCTAAACCGCTTAGGCCCACAAGGGCGCTAATGGTTTTGATTATGGCGTAAATTGCGTTACATTTGGAAGCCATCGTTGCCCTAAACAAAATTGTTAGTAACCTTGCCAAACCTTTGAAAAAAACCAATCGTGACGGAAAAACAGAAAATGCTACAAGGCGAAAATTACGATTCCAGAGATCCGGAGTTGTTGAAAATGTACCATAAAGCCAGAAAATTATTAAAAGAATACAACTATCTCGATGCTGAACGAACCCAAGAACGGGAGCAAATTTTAAATCACCTTTTTGAATTTAAGGGAAAGGGAGTTTGGATAGAAACTCCCTTTTTTTGCGATTATGGTGAGAATATCTCCATCGGTGAAAACACCTTTGTCAATACCAATTGTATGTTTTTGGACAATAATAAAATCAGCATCGGAAAAAATGGATTGATTGCACCCTATGTGCAAATATATACGGCGAGCCATCCTTTAAAAGCATCTGACCGAATCATTCAAAAAGGAGCTCATTCGCGTTATTTAACTTCAACAAAACCAGTCACCATCGGCGACAATGTGTGGATTGGTGGCAATTGCGTTATTTTTCCAGGTGTAACTATCGGAAACAATGTAACCATCGGGGCTGGAAGTGTGGTAACAAAAAATATTCCTGACAATGTTTTAGCCTATGGCAATCCTTGTGAAGTGAGAAAAGATTTAAATTAAAAACCTGTGACCCAAATCTATAAACGTAATGCGGACTAAAGTGCTGTAATTAAGAAAATTGGGCAGTAGCAAACAAAGTCTTACCAACCCCAAAAAAAATCCAACAACCAAATGACCGTAGAACAATACATCCACAATCTCGACAAAAGATATACCCTGGGCAATGCCACAGAGCATACCTTCCGCGGCGACCTGCAGCAACTTTTGGAAAGTCTGGTGCCAACCATCAGCGCTACCAATGAACCCAAACGACAAAAGTGCGGCGCGCCCGACTATATTTTGACCAAAAAAGATGTGCCCGTTGGCTTTATTGAGGCCAAGGACATTGGCGACAAAGACCTGGACGGCACCCGGAAAACGGGAAATAAAGAGCAGTTTGACCGCTACAAGGCTTCGCTGAACAATAAAAGAATATTGAATTTACTGGCTAAAAAATGTCGTGCTAAGCATTTATACCAAAAGAACAACCCTGATTTGGGATTAATTAAAAAAATGAAATAAAAACGGCATACAACAATGGTAACCGTTGCACCACCCCATAATTTTTCAACACCGAACTAAAGTAAGCCGCTTTAAGCGGCTTTGCTTTTTGGGTCGGGTATAATTGATCGCACTGTTAATAGCCGAAGTATAAAATTTCCGCAAAAAAAAATACT
>CAYSLM010000008.1:0-33863 GCA_964431895.1 uncultured Aequorivita sp. | reverse complement strand
GCCCCGATTATGCCGAATATTTACGTCGTTTCGGCGAGATTGGCGCCAAGGCCATCTCCAGTGCCCACGATATTGAAATGTACGAGGCCGTACGCGAGCTTTCCATTTTAAAGGAGTCCCCACCCCCTCGCCCCCTCCCCCGAGGGGAGGGGGAGTTGACTCCAGCACAAAGAGAATATTTACAAAAAATTGAAGCTGCCGAGAACCGCGTGGAGGAACTCCAAAACAAAAAAGTAAAACCTTCGGAAATTTCACTGATACGCAACCTACACTGGTGGACGGTGGAATATGGGCTGGTAGGCACGATAGACCATCCGAAGATTTATGGCGCGGGCCTGCTTTCCTCCATTGGGGAAAGCACCTGGTGCATGAAGCCCGAAGTGAAGAAAATACCCTATTCCATAAATGCTGCCTTTCAGGAATTTGACATTACCAAACCCCAGCCCCAACTATTTGTGACGCCAGATTTTGCCTATTTACAGGAAGTTTTGGAAGAATTTGCAAACACCATGGCGGTACGTAAAGGAGGTTGGCGCGGCTTGAAAAAGCTGATAAAATCAAAGCAGCTTGGCACCATTGAAATCAGCACCGGACTTCAAATTAGCGGACGGTTTAACCGAATGATAAAAAACGAGGACAATGAAGTGGTCTATTTTGAAACCGAAGGCGAAACGGCACTTTCCTATCGCGAAAAGGAAGTAATCGGGCACGGAATAAAACGTCATAAGAACGGTTTCCGTTCGCCTTTGGGCAAATTGAAGGGAATAAACCTCGCAATAGAAAATATGGGGCCGCGCGACTTGCAGGCCTATAATTTTTACGACGGCAAGCCCATCCAGTTTGAGTTTGAAAGCGGTATAACCGTGGCCGGCCTAAACGTAACCGGAATACGGAACCTACGGGGCGAATTGATGCTCATCCAATTTACCGACTGTACGGTAAAATACAGAGACGAAGTGCTCTTTACTCCCGAAATGGGCGATTTTGATATGGCTGTGGGCACCGAAATCGTTTCGGCTTTTGCAGGGGCGGCAGATTATAACTCATTTCCTATTTCGCACCACAAATCAAAAACCGAGACCGTCCGGCTAGTGCTTTCAGCAAAGGAAAAAGAATTGAACGCCCTGTATAAAGAGGTGCGGGAGATTCGGGAAAAGCCTCATCTGCCTGCCGAATCTTCCTCAACGGCAAAGGCATTAAATTTAATCTTTGAAGATCTGAAGAACAATCATCCATCCGATTGGCTGCTTCCTTTGGAGATTTATGAATTGGTTTCAGAAACGGATTCCGTATTTTCTGAAAAAGTATTGAAACATCTACTAAATTTGAAAAAGGAAAGACCGAAAATAGCACATTTGATTGATGGTGGTTTGGAATTATTAGAAACAAAAACCAAAGAAATTAGCAATTAACACTTCCACTGCGCTCAGTGTGGCATTATAGCAAGAATTATATGGGACTATTTGATTTTCTCTTCGGAAACAAAAAAAGAAAAATCCAGAATTTCAAAAGCCGCGGGGCCATCATCCTGGATGTGCGCACCAAAGGCGAATACGACAATGGCGCCATTCCGGGCTCCAAAAACATTCCGTTGCAAAACCTCAACGGCAAAATGGCCCAGATCAAAAAATGGAACAAACCTGTCATCTGCTGTTGCGCCAGCGGGATGCGCAGCGCCAGTGCAGCGGGAATACTGCGCAACCAAGGGGTAGAAGCCATGAATGGCGGTGGTTGGTTTAGTTTGAGCAAGAAGCTCTAAAATCTCTCCCCAATCCTACTTTCAAAAAGGGGGAGCAAGTTTTTCTTTTTATCAAGGCGCTGAATTTCAGTTTTTTGTAGCTTTATCAGCAAACAAAAAACTGAAATCATGTATCACTACAAAGCAAAAATCATTGATGTTTATGATGGCGACACGGTTACGGCCTTGGTAGATTTGGGTTTTCTCCATTTTCAGGAAATGAAACTACGCCTCTACGGCATCAACACTCCCGAACTCCGCGGGGAAGAACGGGAAAGGGGTTTGGCCGCCCGGGATGTTTTAAGGGATATGGTCCTGGATAAAGAGGTGCAGATTCGCTCTTATAAAGACAAACAGGGCAAGTACGGCCGCTACCTGGCCAACATTATGCTGGGCGATCTGGATGTAAACGTTTGGCTTGTGGACAATGGCTATGCCGAAGAATATTTATTATAATTTCAAACGCTGCAAATCAGCTTCATTTTCCACCACAATCTGGTTGTATTGCAACGTCCACCCCATCGAATTGGTAAGTATATAGATTTTCTGAAGCTCCGAAATCAACCGGTTTTCAGCGTTGGCACGCAGTTCGCTTTTTTCAATCTTGGCACGCACCATTTTCGTGATGCGTTGTTTCAACTTGTTGTAATCCGCTGCCGAAAACTGGTTTAGGTAATCCTGCTGCACATCGTAGTATTCAATATCGGGATAGATGTTGAGTTCGGGCTCGGGGATGTTGGTGATAGTAACCGTTTTATTTGCTTCATCAATCTGGGTTTCTATCTTACTTAGATCATAGGCAATGGTGGCTTTGGTATTGACAACAATCAAAGCTTTTTTTCGGGCATCAAACAAGCCGTACAGCAAATCGCGACTCGCTTTGTAGTTAAAAATTTGCGCATAACGGCCTTCGGTGACTACCAACTTTCCCACATTTTTGAGCTCCTTTTGGATGAGGGCCGTATTGGCCTCCAACTGTTCACGCGTGTCTTTTCTGTACTCGCAATACCGCAAGGCAAAAACGATGACAAAGGCGATAACAATTCCAACTAAAATATTGCGCATAGAAAAATATAAAGGATTCAACCCGACGGTTATTTCTCAAAAATAAGTATTCTTTCCTTTGAAAAATCTTCAGATTTTCGAAAAATTCAATCGAGCAACTTTTCAAAGGCCAAGCGTTCGCTGCCCCTAAAATACACCTTCCCGCAGTAAGTATATCCAGTTTTTTCGAAGAGGTGCAGCATGGCGGCATTGTCAAAATTGGTATCGGCCTTGATGCTGTGGAGGCTTTTTTCTCTGGCAAATTGCTCCACTTGCAAAAACAGTTGCCGCGCCACCCCCTTCCCCAAAAAGCCGGAGGCCACGGCCAGGCGGTGGAACACCACAAAATCACCATCGCTCTGCCATTTCCCTTTGAGGTTGGCATATTCGGGCTCGTCATTAATCAAGAGGGCCATATAACCCGCAATTTTGTTGTTTGCCTCTAACACAAAACCGGCGTTCCTGGCAACATCGTTTGCGATAACCTCAGGATTGGGATAGCCATCCTGCCACTGGTTGCTGCCATCGGCCTTTCTGCGAAGGATGGCGTCCTGGAGGATTTTCCAAACGGAATCAATATCGTGGATGGTAGCTTTTCGGAAGTGGAAATCCATAGCGGGTCGCTTCGTTTCTTGAGCCATTAAAGGTCGTATTTTATCACGAACATCACGATACGCGGCATCACAAAATACTGCGAGGTGGTATTGAACTGCTCGTTATAACTGTCGTTGTTGATAGATTGGGTATCGAGAAGATTGGTGGCCTGTACGGCAAATTCCCACGGGCCGTCGTTGGGTTTGTAATACAGGTCGGCATTCAAAAAGGAATAACTGTTCTCCACCGTTTTGGCGTCGTTAGTATACTTGTTGTAATCCCATTCGGCAAAAAGGTTGAAGTCCTTTAAAAACCGAAGGTTCACGTTCGCATAGGGCCTATTGGTAAAAAAGGTCTGCTCTACCCCGCCATTGTCGTAGTCGTTCTTCATAAACCGGTAGCCCACCTCAAAATTGGGGAAATTTTTAAAGTTGCTCAGCACACTGGCATTGTAGTTTTGCGTAAGGCTCTGGCTTTCCCGCACCTCGTTGTTGATGGTGTTGTTGGTCTTGTTTAAAAACACGGCGGCATCGAGCTTGAACTGTACCTTTTTTATCCTTTTACTGAAACGCCCCACTGCCGAAAAGGTTTCATCGGGAAAATTGCTGTCAAAATTCAACGGGCTGCTCACTTGGTTGATGCCCACCAAATCGGTAGTCATTTTGATGGCATCAATCCGTCGGGTATATCCCAGATTGCCGCCAATATTGGTGTAGTTGAAAAGATTGAAACTGAAATAGGTTAAATTATAACTGTGCGAAAGAGAATTTTCCAGCTCCCTATTTCCGCGGAAAAGGCGATTATAATTATTAAAAACATAAGCCTCGGCATAGTTGTTCACATCGGTATATTCTGAAGTAATGCCGTAGCTAAAGCGCAGGTTTTCACTTTTCTTTATTTCCCAAACCACGTTTACATCGGGCAGGACCATCCAATCGTTTTGGGTGGAAGTGCTGCCCAACTGTTCATTTTTCAAACTATAATTGTGCAAGGTAAGACCGGGATTGAATACAAACTGGCCGCTTTTCAGCTTGTAGTGAATGCCGAAAAACGCGTCGGTAAAGCTGTAGGCCACGTCATTGTTGAACCGATCTTCGGTAAAGTCATTTCGGTTGCCATTGTCCAGGATCTGAAAAATGCCCGAGTTGAACTGTTGGTTGCTGTAAGTGGTCCCCATTGTAAAATTGAGGTTGCTCAAGCGGTCCAGCACGTAGTACCAGTCAACCTTGGCATCGAGTTTATGGCTCTTCACCATTTTTTCCTGATTGATATTGTAGCGGTCCTGTTGCTCCAAAGGGTCAAAAGTATCGGCATTGCTGTTAAAAGGATCCAGCGGATTTATCTGCGTAAACACGCCACGGAACGGAATGGAATCCTGCACGGCGCGATAAAAAGGGTCTTCGTTTTGATACAAATGCTGGACCTCGGCGGCAAAAATATTCTTTTCGTTTAGTGTGAAATAGGCATTGGCCGTTTGGTTGATGGAGAACGGCGTATTTTCCTTTACTTCGGAAATATCATTTCGGTTGCCACTGACGATGGAAAGCGTGGCGTCATCTTCGGTTTGTTTGGACGTTTTCAGCAGCGCGTCATAATCCAACTGAAAATTGGTGTTCGGCTTATAAATACTGCTCAATTTCACCATGGCCAATTGGCTGCGCTGGTCGTTTTCGGTTTTGGTATTTTCGGTGATTGCGGTAAGGATATATTGGCGGATGCTGTTGTTGACGATGTTGGTTTTGTTGTCGCTCAAAATCCCGAAGCCACTGATGTCAAGTTTTTTGTTGACGGCATAGCTGAAGTTGGCGGCCACAAATTTGGCATCAATCCGGTTTGCGCGGTCGTTTTGCGAAACGGCAAACCCCAAGTCGCTATCGCTGATCCGGAAACTGGTGCCACCACCTTTGTTGAAGTTTTTAAAGCCGCCCGTAAAGTTGAAATAATCGCGAAATGTAAACGGCACCTCGCCGATATTGTTGAAATCGGTAATCACGTTTATACTGTACTTCGGACTGTAATAGAAAAGTTTTGGGTGTACCAAATACCTGCCGTTTTCTTCGCCGTATTCATCAGCAATTCCCGCACCTGCCGTAACTTCGCCAAACCAAAAGTTTTTCTTTCCTTCTTTCAGCTTGATATTGATGGCCACGTTGTCGCGGTCGTAACCCAGGCCGCGCATTTGGTCCACTTCGTTGTAATTTCGGAGAACTTCCACTTTATCCACCGCATCGGCGGGAATGTTTTTGGTGGCCAATTTGCTGTCGCCGTCAAAGAAATCCTTGCCTTCCACCATCACTTTTTGCACGGTTTTTCCTTCCACTTGAATTTCGCCTTCCTCATTTACCTCCACGCCGGGCAATTTTTTCATCACATCGCCCAGTTTGCGTTCTTCCCCGGTTGTAAAGCTATCGGCATTGTAAACAATGGTGTCGCCTTTAATGGTTACGGGCATTTCATAGACCAGTTCCACGTCGTCCAGTTGGTTTTCCTGTGGAAACAGTACAAAATCAAGCTCCATATTTTGGGCATCGGCCGCCACGGTCAGGGTTTTTTCCTGCGTTTCAAAACCCAAAAAACTGGCGCGTAACAGATAGGTTTCGCCTTTGGGAAGGTCGAGCTGGTAGCGGCCCTGGTGGTTGGTGATGCCATAGGTTTCAGTAGCGCCGGATGCCTTTAACGAAGCAATCACATTGGCAAATTCCAAGGGATTGCCGATGCTGTCCTTAATGGTGCCTTTTACTTTGATGCTTTGGGCGGAAAGGGAAAATGCCAGAAGAAGAGAAAGAATGGTTAGGGTTTTTCCCATTTTAATTTTTTTTACCACAAAGTTTGCAAAGAAGGCACAAAGGTCACAGAGTTCCATTTATTATTCTTTTGATACCGTTTTTTAGAATGGCCACATTGAAGTTTATCAATAGACCCAATTTATAATTTCCCAATTTTAAATAGGTAAGGATTTGGGCAATATGTACTTCATTTATGGCTTCCACACTCTTTATTTCCACTACAACTTTGCGCGCAACCAATAAATCTATTCTATAACCACAGTCCATTTTTACTTCTTCAAATACCAACGGCATAGGTTTTTCATTTTCAACAAACAATCCGGATTTTTGAAGTTTATATAAGAGACAAGTTTGATATGCACTCTCTAAAAGCCCGGGGCCAAGCGCTTTGTGAACCTCAATGGCGCATCCGATAATTTTATGGGAAATCTCATTTTCTGTCATATAACTTTGTGTGCTCTGTGCCTCCTTGGTGCACACTGTGGTTTCACAATAACTACCCACCAAACCTACCGCCCCGTCGGCCACCGCTATTCCTGAAATTTTCCTGCAGCTCCTCGGTTTTTTCCTTTACGATTTTGGTGTATTCCTCACGGGAAACTTCGGTTCCCTTTTTGGGCGGTTCAATCTTTTCGGCTTCTTTGGGGTTCATCACAATTTTGGAGCACAGCAGGGTAGTCCTGTAGATATTCAGTTCCAGGATTAGGCCGGGCAGACCGCCATATTCCCCGGGTCCGTTGCTTACGGGCACTTGTGGGGTGAACCAGGCGGTGACCTCCAATTGTTCGGGGATCTCGATCATATCCATCGGGTCTTCCACAGCGGTGGAATCATTTTTTTGTTCGGCTTTTTCACCTTCCTCTTTTTTCTTGGGGCGCGCCATACTGAAATCGTTAGGGTCAATTTTTTTTACGGCCGTTGCCTTAAACGCCACGTACTGCCCTATGGGTTTGGATTCCTTGGTGATGGTCCACTCCAACTGCGGAATGGAATCCACGATCAAAAACTGCTTGCCAAAAAACTCGTTCTCCTCGATTAGCTGGCCGGTTTTTAGGTTTTTGTACTGAGGCCCGGGCGTGTAGCTGCTCATCATCATCTTAAAGCCAGGATTGATGGGCGCGGCATCCAGCACTTCCTGCTCCTTGTAGATGGATTCATCCTTATTGAAGGTAAGCACGTAGGTTTTCTCCAGCATACGCTTCATCCGTTCGGCAATCATCTTTTTCATTTCCTCGGTGAGTTGCTGGTTGGTGTCAAAGGCGTCCAGATCTACCGTGGTCTTCGATTCATAAAAGGCCTGCCCGCTGATGTTTTGGGCGATTGATGTGAAGGAAAATAGAATGGCAAAAAGCAAGAAATATCGTTTCATTTAAATCGTTTTGTGTGTGAATGTCAAAGTTAGCGTATTCCATCCAAAATGTTTAAAAAATAGCTTAATATACTTCAACATTTTAGACGTCTCTACCCCCAAGACGAATCAGGTTATAATCTGTTACAAAATTTTTCGTTCTACAAGATACCTCCATATTTCGTAACTTGCCCGCCCCATGAAAAAGTATTCCCTATTCCTTATCCTCCTCTGCCACATAGGCCTGGCGCAGACCTTGACGTCCGAAAGCGCCATACCGTTGCTGGCAGACCGCTTTATCGGGCTTGACAATTATAAAAACACCTACTTTATCAAGGATCGCATCATTCACAAACAGGGGCCCGATGGCAATTTCCGGTTTAATGACCTGCAATTGGGGCGTATCACTTCGGTAGATATCATCAATCCGTTGAAGGTGATCGCTTTTTTCCAGGACACCAACACCGTGGTGATGCTGGACAACAAGCTGAACGAGATAGAGCGCATCAATTTCAACAACCTGCCCCAGTTCCTGAACGTGAGCACGGCTACCAATGCGGGCAACAACAGCCTGTGGCTCTTTAATGTAGACACGCAGCAATTGGAGCTTTACAATTATGGATCCAAAATGCAAACGGTAGTCTCGCAGCCCTTTCCGGGGAAATTGCTATCGCAGGCCAGCAATTTCAACTATTGTTTTACCTTGACCGAAAAGAAACTGCGCGCCTTCAATATTTACGGAAGTTTATTGAATGAAACCGATTCGGAAGCTTATGAAAAAATTATCCAGCAGAACGAGAATTTAATTGCCTTGAAGGAGAACAGTCTCTTCTTTTTGCCCGATTTTGCACGGCGCAACCCTGAGATTGACCATAAAACCGCCCCCCTGGAATTGCCCGAAATAACCGTAAAGGACTTGCAGCTTACCAATGATTTCCTTTATATTTATGACGGCGAAAATTTGCACACTTTTAAACTAACCTTACCAAAGAATTAACCATTATGCACGTTGCGATTGCTGGGAACATCGGTTCCGGAAAGACTACCCTAACCCGTTTATTGGCCAAACATTACAAGTGGCACCCCCATTATGAAGATGTGGAGGACAACCCCTATCTTGACGATTTCTACAACCAGATGGAGCGTTGGTCTTTCAACCTTCAGATCTATTTTTTGAACAGTCGCTTTCGCCAGATTCTCGAAATACGCGAAAAGGGAAAAAACGTGATCCAGGACCGCACCATTTATGAGGACGCCCACATTTTTGCGCCCAACCTGCACGCCATGGGCCTGATGACCAACCGCGATTATGAAAACTACCGTTCGCTTTTTGATTTGATGGAAAGCGTTACCGAAGGGCCCGATTTACTTATCTACCTGCGTAGCAGCATCCCCAATTTGGTCAACCAGATACACAAGCGCGGCCGCGAGTACGAAAACTCCATCAGCATTGATTACCTCAGCCGTCTAAACGAGCGTTACGAAGCCTGGATACACGGTTACGACAAGGGCAACCTCATCATTTTTGACGTGGACAATATCAATTTTGTGGACGATCCCGAACATTTAGGCGAGGTTATCAACAGGATTGATGCGGAACTGCATGGGTTGTTTTAAACTTCTTTCTTCTGGAATTTAATTCCATATAATAGAATTTAGTATCTTTGTACGCATTCTTTTAGTATTTATGAGAGTGGTTATCGTAAAAAGAATCAAGGATTTTGCAGATAATCACCCCACCTCTAAAATACCATTGTTACATTGGTACGAGATCGTGAAAAATGCTAAATGGAAGAATATTACGGATATTAGAAATGATTTTAATTCAGTAGATTATATTGGAAACAATCGCAATATATTCAATATAAAGGGAAACGATTTTAGATTAATCTGCATTATTATTTTTATTCCCAGAAATTATATGTGCCATTTTTGGGAACACATAGCGAATACGATAAAATAGACGCAAAAACTATTTAAAATAAAGAAAATGCTCAGTCACAAGGATTACAAAGAACGAAATGCTCGAATGGAAATTCTCTTGAAGAAATTGACCGAAAATGGCAAATTGACAACAAAAGAAGAAGCGGAACTTGAAGCTATTTCTGATGAAATTGCCAATTATGAAGAAACAAATTTCCCGTTCAAACCCGAATCATTAAAAGAGATGATTGAATTGCGGATGTACCAAAGAAAACTGAAACAAAAGGACCTAGCCGTAATTTTAGGAACTACTCCCTCCCGAATAAGTGAAATACTTAGCGGTAAACGTCCGCTCACAATAGACCTGGCTAAAAGTCTTCATCAAAAACTCAACATAGATTCCGATTTAATTTTAAACAGTTAGTTTTAGGAATAGCCTGAAACCTTAACGTTTCCCTTACAGTATCTTCCCCCCAAAACTGCTATTTTGCCATTCCGTATGGCATCCCTTTACAACACCAAATTTTACCACCGCGATCTTTCGTGGCTTCGTTTTAACCACCGCGTGCTGCAGGAAGCGGCCGATGCGCGCAACCCGCTGTATGAGCGTATCAAGTTTTTGGCTATATTTTCTTCCAACCTCGATGAGTTTTTTCGGGTGCGGGTATCCGATATCCGGCAGATAAAACATATTGAAAAACCCCTTCGGAAAAAACTGATCACCAAGCCCAACAAGGTCTTACGGGAAATAAAAAAGCAGGTGGATATCCAGCAGGATGAATTCGGAAGGATTTTTAACGGCCAAATAATCCCACAGCTGGCTTCCAAGGGAATACACCTCATCCGGTACGAGGATTTTTCGGAAACACAAAAAGAAATCGCCACCGAATATTTTGAAGAAAGCCTAAAACCCATTACTAAAATCACCTGCAATCCCTGCACGGGCGAGCATTCGGTATTTGTAAAGAACGAGCGACTCTATCTCACCGCCCGCACAGAACCCGACACATTTGTTATGGCAGAGATACCCGATACCGAGCCACGGTTTTTTGTTTTTCCTTCTGAAGGAAATGACCAGTTTGCCATTACTTTTATTGATGATATTTTAAAGTTCAATCTAAAAAGGGAATTCTCGGAAACCGATGAGTTTTATTCCCTGAAAATTTCACGCGACGCGGAATTGTACATTGAAGATGAATTTTCGGGCAACTTAATGGAAAAAATCAAAGCCGCCCTTCCCAAGCGCGACACAGGCCAGGCCACCCGCGTGCTGATTGATCCCGACATGCCAGAGGATTTTCGCGAAATCTTAAAAAAAGCACTGGACGTAACCCATACCGATGTGGTGCTGGGCGGGCGCTACCACAACTTCAAGGATTTTATGCAGTTTCCCAATCCTACTTCCCAAATGCTTTCCAATGAAAAACTGCCGCCGCTCCCCCATCCCGTTTTGGCCGATTGCGAGTCGGTTTTTGAGGCTATCGACAAAAAAGACCAATTGCTGCATTATCCTTACCAAAGCTTTCAGCCCGTTATAAAGCTCTTGCAGGAAGCCGCCACAGATCCCAAGGTTACTACCATTAAAATGACCATTTACCGCGCCGCAGACGAGTCGGCACTGAATGATGCCATTGCCCTGGCCGCCAAAAATGGCAAGGACGTTACCATCTTTATCGAGGTAAAGGCCCGGTTTGACGAGCAAAACAACCTAAAGTGGGGCGCTATCTTCAGAAAAAATGGCGCACGTGTCATTTACAGCTATCCCGATATCAAGGTGCATTCCAAAATTCTTTATATAGAAAGGGAAGCGGGCGAAAAAACGAAACGCTATGCCTACATCGCCACCGGAAATTTTAACGAAAACACCGCCACCCTTTACACCGATTTTGGTTTGATGACTGCCCATAAAAAAATAACCAAAGACCTGAAAAAAGTCTTTATGGTGCTGGAGCGCGATATGATCGTGCCCAAGACCAAGCAATTATTGGTGTCGCCCTTTACCACCCGTGAACGGTTTACCGCCTTGGTAGAAAACGAAATAGCCCTGGCCAATGCCGGCAAAAAGGGATTGATCATTTTAAAAATGAATAGCTTGGAAGACAAGGGAATGATCAATGAACTTTATAAAGCAAGCCGCGCGGGGGTTGAGGTCAGGTTGTTGATACGGGGGATATGCTGCTTGGTTCCGGGAATAGAAGAACAAAGTGAAAACATATATATCACCAGCATTGTAGATCGTTTTTTGGAACACGGAAGGGTGTATCTCTTTGGCAACAACGGCGATGAAAAGGTATTTGTGGGCTCTGCCGATTGGATGACCCGCAACCTCACCCACCGCATTGAGGTGGTGACCCCAATATTGGATGCTGACCATAAAAAAACAATCCGCGACCTCATCGATATCGAATTGCGAGACAATGTAAAAGCCCGCATTATTGATGCCAAGCAGCAGAACAACTATGTAGAAGCTCCAGGACCAAAAAGGCAATCACAGCTGGAAACCTACCGCTATTTCGAAAAAGCCATTAAATAAAGCCCATTTTACGGGCGTGGATCTCGGCCTCATGAGTGTTGGCCAGCATAAGTACGGGCACGGTCTCATAATTTTCAAAAAGCCCTTTTACCCGTAGCATTTTGCGCTTGTGGTTTACATTGCGAAGGTAAATGGCCAGGATCCGTTCGGGATGGGCCTCGGCAATTTCAATATAGATATCGGAGTCGTGCTCGCCGCTGTCACCAATCAAGATAAAGGGCAGCTGTGGATAGGCTTTCATAATATTCAGAATCTCTTTTTGTTTTTGCGGCTTTTCCCCTTTTGACGGCCGCTTGCCAAAAGGATTCACAAAATCGCGCAACAGCACGGGGCCTTTCGGAAAATTGTTCTTCCGAAGAAATACTTCCAGATAACGATAGAGGTTCCACGGGCCATGGCTCACATAGAAGATCGGGTTGCTGGGGCTGTCCGATTTCCCTTGGTGCAAAAGCTGGTAAAACTCTGCGGCACCTTTTAGGGGAATACGTTTTTCAGCCCTTTTGAAAAAGGTGTTTTTCACGACAGCCCACTTAAAAAATGATGTAAGGCCCGTATGCAGTATGGTATCATCAATATCACTGATAACGCCAAATTTTGCCTGGGGTGAGGGAATCAATATTTCGCCTTCAAACTTATTGTTCTTCTGAATTTTTCGACCCTGTACCGTTTCAGCAAATGAAATGGAATAAGGAAGCCAGCCTTCGGCATTAGTCAAAGGAAGTAGGTTTTCCACGGTAGCGTCTATCAAAAAATAGCCTTGGTTATCGGTGCGCGTTTCCAGGGTTCTACCATCAGAAAGGGAAAGTATGAGCCTTGCATTTTTTACCTTGTCGGTCTCAAAGCGTTTCCAACTGTTCCAAAGCAAGTTGATGATGCCCGTCTTGGCCAGGTCAATGCCTTCGTCCTGTATGGCCCTGCCCTTGGCATACAAATGGTTGAGCATCCCGTAGCTTCTGAAGGGAATGATCTGCAATGGGTCTTTTCTGAATATACCCATCAAAAATGCCAGTTTTCGGGCCACAGCCACATGATCAACAAACCGAAGATTATGGATAGCAACAGTCCTGCACCAGACCATTTGGCCAATTGTCTATTCCCCAACATGGCCACCAAGATTATCTTAAAGGCGAAATTGGCCAAAACACCTGTCATAATCAACCGCCAGCCGAGTTCGGTAGCCAAGCCTCCTTTTATTGACTGTGCCAGGGACAGGGTAATGGCATCTTTTTTTGCCAGACCGCCAACGATGGAGACGATATACAGCCCCCGGTTGCCAAATTCCTCCTCTGTAAAGGCTACGGCCAAGAGAATAAGGGCATACAACAGGCCGAAGATAAAAGCGCTCTTAAACTGAGCGGGATTTTTGGGTTCGGGCATTTCTTGATGGTCAATCTGTTTGGCAATAGCATAAAAAAACACAATGGCCAATACGGCCATAAAAACAAAAAGGACCAGGAAGGGAATAATGAGCTGGTTCAACTTCTCGGGCACTACAACTCCTATTTCAACAATAACCCTGATTATGGATACGGCCACCGCGGCCATAATCACAAAGGCCGAGACCTTTCCCAGGCCCTCACCATCTTTAGAGTTGCGCGCGTAGCTTACCGTAGTGGCCGTACTGCTGATGATGCCGCCCAAAATGCCATTGGAAATCATCCCCACCTTCTTGCCTACCCATTTGTACACAAAATATCCCAAAACACTTATGCCCACAATAAGGGTAACCATCAGCCAGATTTCCCGTGGGTTCAGCACTTTGTACGGCCCGTAATCCTCGTTGGGCAGAATGGGCAGGATAACCAAAGAAATACCCACAAAGGTCATAATAGCCGAAAGGTCTTTGTCCTTGAGCCTATCAATAAAATTGTGGAGCGTTTCTTTCACATACAATAACACGGCCAGCGACCCTCCTACCACCACCCCAATAATCTGGCTCCCTAAAACCAGATACGCGCCAATGGCAAACATGAGCAGCATGGCTACCTCGGTGGTTTGGCCCACATTGGTATCGGTTTCGCGTTGCGCTTTTATGTAATTGGCCATAACCATCAACGCGGTAACGGCAAGCCCGAAAACGGGCAGGATAAAAGGGTTGTCAAAATCGCGGGTAAGGAATCCGGCCACCGTGCCCAAAATGGCAATTAGGGTAAAGGTGCGCACCCCGGCCATTTCGTGATCGCTCTTTTCACGCTGTAGGCCCACCAGCAGGCCTAGGCCAAAGGCAATTCCCAAGGTAATTAGGTCTGTATATTCCATAGCTAAGCTAAGATAGGCAAATTAAAAAAACCTCAACATGGATGAGATGACTAAGAATTTGTTAAAGTGTTCATCATTAGTCAAATTAATACAAAAAACCCCAAAACACTTTATGGCAAAATGCGAAACAGTATCTTTGCGTAAGTCAAAAATCAAATGGCGTTAAGATGAATTACTTTTCCTCCAACTTTACTCTCGGCATACTTGGCGGAGGCCAATTGGGCAAGATGATGCTGTACGAAACCCGAAAATGGGACATCCGCACACACGTACTCGATCCCAGTGCCGAAGCCCCCTGCCGTATAGGTTGCGACTATTTTGAGCAAGGTGACCTAATGGATTACGATACGGTTTACAACTTCGGAAAAAAGGTTGATGTGCTCACCTTTGAAATTGAAGGCGTAAATGTAAATGCCCTTGAGAAATTGGAGAAAGAAGGCAAAAAAGTATTTCCCAGGGCCGAAACCTTAAGGAAAATCCAGGATAAGGGAATCCAGAAGCAATTTTATCTGGACCATGATATTCCCACGGCTCCCTTTCACTTGTTTACAGACAAAGATGCGCTGAACGATGCCATTTTCCATAAAAAACTGGATTTCCCTTTTGTGTGGAAAAGCTGTACGGGCGGGTATGACGGTCGTGGTGTTGCCGTTGTCCGTGAGGCCGAGGATGTCATTCCCTTACCCGATAGTCGCTGTATAGCCGAAACATTGGTGCCTTTCAAAAATGAGCTGGCCGTTATCGTGGCCCGCAATCCTTCGGGCGAAGTAAAGACATATCCCGTGGTCGAGATGGAATTTCACCCCGAGGCCAACCAAGTGGAATACGTGATCTGTCCAGCACGGATAGAAAACGAAGTGGCAAGAAAGGCTCGAAACCTGGCCAAAAAGGTTTCCGAGGCATTTCGGCATGTAGGGCTTTTGGCGGTTGAGATGTTCCAGACAGAAGACGATAAAATATTGATAAATGAGGTAGCACCCCGTCCCCACAACAGCGGCCATTACAGCGTTGAGGCCAGCTACACCAATCAATTTGAACAGCATATCCGCGCCATACTCGACCTGCCCCTGGGCAATACGGAAAGCAAGGTGGGCGGCATTATGGTAAACCTTGTAGGTGCCCAGGGCCACAATGGCCCGGCGGTTTACAAAAACATGGAAGACATTCTAAAAATGGAAGGCGTGACCCCGCACATTTACGGCAAAAAAGAAACCCGGCCTTTTAGGAAAATGGGGCATGTAACCATTGTGAACAAAGATTTGAACGAAGCACGGAAGATTGCCCAGGACGTTAAAAATACAATTGAGGTGATAGCCCACTAATGGTTCGCAACCTGTAGGGCGAATAAAAAAAAAGGAAAAACAAGTATCGCCTTTTACAATCTATACGTAATGAACCTGCCGGCGAGGCAGCCTAGACCTGACAAACGAAAATAAAAATATATGAAAAAAGTAGCCATAATAATGGGAAGCACCAGCGACCTGCCCGTGATGCAGGAAGCCATTGACATTTTAAACCAATTCCAAATTGAAGTGGAAGTAGATATCGTCTCGGCCCACCGCACGCCATACAAGCTTTTTGATTATGGCAAGAACGCCCATTCCCGCGGCATTTCCGTCATTATTGCCGGAGCCGGCGGGGCTGCACATCTTCCGGGGATGGTCGCTTCCCTCTCGCCCCTGCCCGTTATTGGCGTCCCCATAAAATCCAGCAACTCCATAGATGGCTGGGACAGTGTTCTATCCATCCTTCAAATGCCCGGAGGCGTTCCCGTGGCCACGGTTGCACTCAACGGTGCCAAAAATGCGGGCATACTGGCCGCTCAGATCCTCGGGGCCGCAGATGAAAACATCCGTAAAAAAATCATTGCTTATAAGGAAAGTCTAAAAATGAAAGTTGAGGAAGGGGCCAGAAAAGTACGCAGTGGCCAGTAGTCTGTTGTCTGTTGTCTGTTGTCTGTTGTCTGTTGTCTGTTGTCCAATTTCTCGCTTAACGTTATTTTTTTAAACCCTGAAACAAAAACCTGAAACGATTTTTAAAAAACTCATAAAACCCTTTTATGAACCCCCTTTTACAACCCTTCAACACCGCCCCGTTTTCCAAAATAAAAAATGAACATTTCCTGCCCGCCATTTCGCAATTGATTGCTGAGGCCAAAGCGGAAATAGAGGCCATCGCCGCCAATCCCGAAGCTCCCACCTTTCGGAATACCGTGGAAGCCCTGGAATTTTCGGGCCAGCAATTGGATCGTGCCACCAGCATTTTCTTTAACCTGAACAGCGCCGAGACCAATGCCGAAATACAGAAACTGGCACAGGAAATTTCGCCGATGCTTACCGAATTCAGTAATGACATCTTGTTGAATGAGGCTTTGTTTGAAAGAATCAAATCGGTTTACGACCAAAAGGATTCCCTTTCCCTATCAGAAGAACAGCAGATGCTGCTCGATAAAAAGTATAAATCATTTTCGAGAAACGGTGCCAATCTTTCCGAAGAAAAGAAAACCGAACTGCGGAAGATAGATGCCGAACTTTCAAAATTGAAGCTCACCTTCGGCGAAAACGTTTTGGCCGAAACCAACAAGTTTGAGCTTCACCTCACCGATGAAAACGATCTCTCTGGCCTGCCCGAAGGTGCCATCGAGGCCGCTGAACAGACCGCCACGGAAAAAGGCAAAACGGGATGGGTATTTACCCTGGACTATCCCAGTTACGTCCCTTTTATGACCTATGCCGACAAGCGGGAGCTGCGAAAAAAAATGGCCCTCGCCTTTGGTGCCAAGGGCTTTCATAATGACGAGCTCGACAATCAACAGAACGTGCTGGCAATCGCCAATTTACGTCACAAGCGGGCCAATTTGCTGGGCTTTAAAAGCCACGCCCATTTTGTATTGGAAGAACGGATGGCCAAAACGCCCGAAAAGGTAAAATCATTTTTAAATGAACTGCTCCAAAAGGCCAAACCGGCCGCACAAAGAGAGTTTGACCAATTGTCAGCTTTCGCGAATAAACAAGATGGGCTGGACCACTTGGAAAAATGGGATGGAGCCTATTATTCGGAAAAGCTAAAGCAACAACTTTTCAATCTTGACGACGAAAAACTGAAGCCTTATTTTGAACTGAAACAAGTAATAAAAGGCGCCTTCACCGTGGCAGAAAAGTTGTACGGCCTTCATTTCGAGGAAGTCCACCATATTGACAAATATCATCCCGATGTAAAAACTTATGAGGTGAAGGACGATGACCAAGCATTGGTCGCCATTTTTTACGCCGATTTCCACCCCCGGCCCGGCAAGCGCAACGGTGCGTGGATGACCTCGTATAAACCCCAACAAATCAGAAATGGGAAAAACGATAGGCCACACATTTCCATTGTTTGCAACTTCACAAAACCCGTACTGGGCGGAGCCAAAGGGTCTAAGGCCGGCAAGCCTTCGTTATTGACCTTTAACGAGGTCACAACATTGTTCCATGAATTTGGGCACGCCCTGCACGGCATGCTCGCCAATACGCACTACCCAAGCCTTTCCGGAACCAGCGTGTATTGGGATTTTGTGGAATTGCCCAGCCAGATTCTGGAGAATTGGTGTTATGAAAAAGAAACCTTAGATCTCTTTGCAACACATTATCAAACGGGGGAGCCAATCCCGATGGAATACATAGAAAAAATAAAGGAATCGGCAACTTTCTTGGAAGGGATGGCCACCCTGCGCCAGTTGAGCTTCGGTATGTTGGATATGGCCTGGCACGGCTCAGACCCTTCGGGAATCACAGATGTAAAAGCCTTTGAACTGGCCGCCTTTGGCGATACCCAACTTTACCCCGACATACCCGAAAATTGTATGAGCACCTCCTTCGCGCATATCTTTCAAGGTGGATATTCTTCGGGATATTACAGCTACAAATGGGCCGAAGTGCTGGATGCCGACGCCTTTGAACTTTTTAAACAGGAAGGCATCTTCAACAAAAAAGTAGCCGATCGCTTTAAAGGTTTTGTGCTTTCACAAGGCGGCACCATGGACCCCATGGAACTCTATATTAAATTCCGGGGACAAAAACCCAAGCCAGAGGCACTATTGAGGCGCGCAGGCCTATTATAACAAAAGACCCCAACGATTCAACAATCATTGGGGCCTGGAGTGGTTAATCAGAAATTAATTAAGAATAAATTTTTTGGTAAGGGCATGACCGTTTTCCAAAGTAAATTTGGCT
Organism: uncultured Aequorivita sp.; assembly: GCA_964431895.1. Lineage (GTDB taxonomy): Bacteria > Bacteroidota > Bacteroidia > Flavobacteriales > Flavobacteriaceae > Aequorivita. The sequence continues at coordinate 15,427 of CAYSLM010000008.1, read as the reverse complement.
ATATAAAACCCTCGGGCCAAATGTTGTAGGGCCAGACTGCCTTCCTTTTGGTCCATGGTCTCAAAAACCACCCGTTGGCCTGCTACGTTGTATACAGACACTTCATTAATATCGGAAACGGTATTGTTCAACCGAAAGTTCAGAAACCTGTCCTTCACAAAAACCGCAATGGCATCAGCCGAAAAGTCGTCTACGGCCAGGGTACGTGGTTTTGCCGCCTCGATCAAAAACTCGAGTCCCAATTTGGCAAATTTCACGGCATGGTCTGGCGTGTTGAAGAAGGAATAAACATCGCCCGAGCTATGGATATTGGGGTTGTCCTGCCCCATCGCGGCCTCAAAGGGAAAGGCGGCAGCGTAGCCGTTGTCTGCCCAACTGGCGTGGTCTGAACAGCCATAGCCACATTCAGTATAACCATAATCAAAATTATGTGCAGGATTTGTGTTGTTGCTGTTGTAATGGTCCATTAGGTCTGTCAGGTACCCGTTCAGTTGGGTACTGTTGTACCAATCTGTAGTGATATAGATATCGCTACTTGATCCCTGGTAGCCCGTCATATCAAATTGTACATAGGCAGCCACGGCTATCCCGTTGTTGGCATATTCCTCGGCAATTTCGGCAGAGCCCACCAGTCCTATTTCCTCGGCAGCAAATGCCATGACCTCAATGGTGCGATTGGGAATAAACTCCTTCTCCAGCAAAACGCGAACCATTTCATTGAGTGACGAAATGCCCGAGGCATTGTCATCGGCTCCAGGAGCGTTATTGTTACTGGGCCAGGCGGTAGAATCTATATGCCCGCCTATGATTACAAATTCGTCAGGCGTATCTGCTCCATCCATTGTTAAAATAACGGAAGGCATAGGTGTATTTACGTGGTTGTAGATACGGGTGTGCACGTCTGTTCTTCCGGCATTGGCAATCATCTGGTCCCATTTGGCCTGCTGGTCCAGCACGGCCTGCACCGCCGGTGACTTGGTGTGGTACCGGGTGCCATAGGCCTGTAGCTCGAGGATGTTGTCCTCTATGTTCTGGGCATTTACCAGGTCCAAACATTCATTTACCAAGGCATCTTCAGTAATAGTGAAATCGATTTGCGGACTACGTTGCGGTACTTGCTGTAAGGCCTGAAGGGCCTTTTGGCGTGAAGACCTAAAGATATAGCCCGGGCCGTGGGTGCGCACGTTTTCATGCACTTCATGGGCCACATTTTCTGATAAATAGACCGCCGCCTGGCCATTTTGTGAATCCAGGATTTCTATTTCTTCAGGAAAAAGCTGTTTAAACGCCACAGCATCGGTGGCATCCATAGTGGCGTAAAAGGAATTGTTTTCCTGGGCAAAGGTGGCAATTGATAAAAGGAGGGCCACTACTCCAAGGGTAAATCTTTTCATCGGGGAGGGTTTATAAATTTTGGTTGTAAAAATAAAATTTCCCCCGGTAAAATGAAGGCATTCCAAAAGTTTAACAGTTACTTGACGGAAGAAACCTGCTAATTGCCCGTATCTTATATATTTTGTTATCAAAACTTCGTTACTTTTGAATAGAGCCAAAACAAGTAAACTTTGGAAAAATTAAAACCTGAACATTGGGTAGACAATTATGTCGATTACCTCTTCAACTATGCCATAGTGCGGGTAAATGACCCCATAGTGGCTCAGGATTTGATTTCGGAAACATTTTTGGCCGGTTTAAAATCAAAAGACAATTTTAAGGGCGCCGCTTCTGAACGCACCTGGCTCATTTCCATTCTCAAAAGGAAGATCATTGACCATTACCGGAAGATCAATTCGGTCAAGGGCCAGGCCGAAGTGCACATCAACTATCGCGATACAGAAAATGAAGGCGACTGGCTGGAGGAAAACGCCCCCGATCTTTCTACCCGGACCGCCGAAGACCGGATGGAAGACCGTGAGTTGGGTCTTGCCATCCTAGAATGCATGCAACAACTGCCCAAAAGGCACGCCGAAATATTTAAAAAAAAGACCCTCGAGGGCTATGATACCGATACGCTCTGTAAAGAATACCGAATCACTGCGTCTAACCTATGGGTCATTATCCATAGGGCACGTAAAAGTTTGGCAGAATGTCTCGAAAATAATTGGTTTAAATAACAGATATGAAGTTTTTTCTAAAATGCCACGAAGCCGCAAGCGTTTGCGACCGAACCCAATACTGCGAAGCTTCTTTTTTTGACAAACTCAGTCTCAAGCTGCATTTGGTTTTGTGCAAGCTTTGCAGAAGCTATGCCAAGCGCAACAAAAAACTCACCAAAACGCTCGATGCAGCAAATATCAAAACCCTTGAACCCGCGGATAAACAAAAACTCAAGAACGAACTTGCCGTTTTAATCAAGAAGGAAACCAGCATTAAAGCCAACCGAAAAAGATGAACAACATAAACCAAAGAATAGGAAGCCCCTCTACCCAAAACGATGCAAAATAGCGGGATTGGTGCGTTTTTGAGAATAGGAGCATCCCGCCCAGCACAATGCAGAAAACCAATAGGCTGGCAATATACGCCACGTGGATATCTTTCTTAAAAAGTTCAAACACGAGACAAAACAGCACCACTCCTTGGCCCAACAATTTGGTATTCCGAACGCCAATTTGTTGGGGTAGCGTTTTCAGATTGAGCGCATCATACGGCACATCGCGGATCTCAAACGGAAGAATGAGCGCAACCACAATCAAAATACGCTGAAAAAAGGTGAGCCAAACATCTGCAGAAACAGATTGTTGTGACGCCACAACGGGTACCATCACCGTAATTCCGGCCCAGACCAAAGCTACGATAAAGATTTTCAGTCCTGAAAAACTCCGCAAGTTTTTATGCTTAACCAAGGGCACCGCGTAAAAGAAGGTAGGAATCCCAAAAGCAGCGGTTAACAGCAGTACGTCAATAGGCAACTGAAATGCTGCCCAAACCAACAGTGCAAAGCAAACTGCCGAAAAAACCTGGATGAGCTTGAGATTCTGGGCGAGACTTCGGTGATGCAGACCGGCGATCTTGGCATACTTCACAAAATTATACCCTGTAAGTGCCCCCAGAAACACAAAGGCCCAAAGAGCACGAGGAACCAATAGCCCGAACTCACGGACCGTTATGGCAACCAGTGCCAAAACTGCAAGGGCCACGTGAATGCTGCTGTTGATATAAAAGGCGAAAACAGACTTTAAAAGCTTCATTGTAACAAAATTAATCAAAGTGTAAACCACCTATTCCATCAGATGAAAAATTTAAATTTTCCCCTCACAAAAAGGGAAGCGGTTTCTGTGAAAAATTGTAGTTTTGCCACCTATTTGGCCACCGTCATTTATATAAAGGTAACCAAAGAAAAACTTACAGGAAATTTATTAAAATTCCCCTTCATTCCACAGGGGTGCGGAATTTAAAATACGGCGTTATTATGAACACAGATTCTTTTGCCTTACGGCACATTGGCCCCCGCGAAAGCGACCTTCCAGAAATGCTCGAAACCATTGGGGCATCTTCCCTCGACCAACTTATTTATGAAACCGTGCCCGACGACATCCTCATAAAGAAGAAGATGAACCTCGATACGGCCATGAGCGAACAGGAATATCTGGAGCACATTACCGAGCTTTCCACAAAGAATAAAATTTTCAAAACCTATATTGGGCTGGGTTACCACCAGTCAATCACCCCGCCGGTAATTCAAAGGAACATACTCGAAAATCCCGGGTGGTATACCGCTTACACGCCTTATCAGGCCGAGATTGCCCAAGGCAGGCTTGAGGCGCTGCTCAATTTCCAGACCGTGGTGGCAGACCTGACCGGCATGGAACTCACCAACGCCTCCCTACTTGACGAGGCTACCGCAGCCGCCGAGGCCATGGCCCTATTGTTTGCGGTGCGGGAAAAAGAGAAAAAACAACAGAATGCCTCAAAGTTTTTCGTCTCTGATGAGATCCTTCCCCAAACCTTGGCCCTGCTGCAAACCCGTTCGGAACCTATGGACATTCAACTGGTGATAGGCAATCACGAGGAGTTTGATTTTTCTGATGATTATTTTGGTGCCATTCTCCAGTATCCTGGACGCACCGGAGAGGTCCACAACTATAAAAACTTTATCCAAAAAGCCAATCAGGCCCAAATAAAAGTTGCCGTAGCGGCAGATATTTTGAGTTTGGTCATGTTGGAATCGCCCGGCCATTTCGGGGTAGATGTGGTTGTGGGTACCACCCAGCGCTTCGGCATTCCCCTTGGGTACGGAGGCCCGCACGCTGCATTCTTTGCTACCAAAGATGCTTACAAGCGGCACGTACCGGGGCGAATCATTGGGATTACCAAAGACGCTAATGGAAACCGTGCCCTGCGTATGGCCCTCCAGACCCGCGAACAGCACATAAAACGTGATAAGGCCACCTCAAATATCTGTACCGCCCAGGTGCTATTGGCAGTGATGGCTGGTATGTATGGGGTTTACCACGGTCCAGAAGGCCTAAAATACATTGCGCAAAAAATCCACAATGGCACCGCTACCCTCGCCAAGGCACTTGAAGAGTTAGGGTTTGAACAGATAAACAGCACCTATTTTGACACCATTGCCATAAGGACAGATGCCACCAAAATCAGGTTTCTTGCCGAGGCCAAAGAAGTAAACTTCTATTATCCCGACAACGAAACCGTTTCCATATCCATAAATGAGACCACTACGGTAAAAGACCTGAATAAGATCGTTGCAATTTTTGCAGAAGCGGTAAAAAAGGATTTCAAAAAGATCACCGAACTGGAAACAGGCAATAAAATTCCAAAGGAAGTAGCGCGCAAGACCCCGTTTTTGCAGCAGGAAGTATTCAACAAATACCACAGTGAGACCGACATGATGCGCTACATCAAGAAATTGGAACGGAAGGATCTTTCGCTAAACCACTCCATGATCTCCCTGGGCTCCTGCACTATGAAGCTTAACGCGGCGGCGGAAATGCTTCCCTTAAGCGACCCCATGTGGGGCAACGTGCATCCCTTTGTTCCGATTGAACAAGCTGAGGGCTATCAGATTGTTCTTAAAAAACTGGAAAAACAACTTACTGAAATAACGGGCTTTGCAGCCACTTCCTTACAGCCCAATAGTGGGGCACAGGGCGAATATGCAGGGCTTATGGTCATTCGCTCCTATCACCGCTCCCGTGGGGAAGGCCATAGAAACATCTGTCTGATTCCTTCTTCGGCCCACGGCACCAACCCCGCAAGCGCCGTAATGGCAGGAATGAAGGTGGTGGTTACAAAATCTACCGAAGAAGGCAATATAGATGTGGAAGATCTCAGGGAAAAAGCCATCAAGCACAAAGACCACCTGGCCTGTCTGATGGTCACCTACCCCTCTACCCACGGGGTCTATGAATCTGCCATTCGGGAAATCATTGGGATAGTCCATGACAACGGTGGCCAGGTATATATGGATGGCGCCAATATGAATGCCCAGGTTGGCCTTACCAATCCGGGAGCCATTGGGGCCGATGTATGCCATTTAAACTTACACAAAACCTTCGCTATTCCCCATGGTGGTGGCGGACCCGGAGTAGGTCCCATTTGCGTGGCCGAACAGCTGGTGCCTTTCCTACCTTCCAACCCAATTATCCCCACAGGTGGTGAACAGGCTATTTCGGCCATTTCAGCGGCACCTTATGGCAGCCCGCTGGTCTGCCTAATAAGCTACGCCTATATTTGTATGTTGGGCGTAAACGGACTCAAGAAAGCCACAGAATACGCCATACTCAACGCCAATTATATAAAAGAAAGACTCAATGGGCACTATGAAGTACTCTACGCTGGAGAACGCGGCCGCGCCGCCCACGAGATGATCGTAGATTGCCGCCCCTTCAAATCAAAAGGCATTGAGGTGATTGACATCGCCAAGCGGTTGATGGACTATGGTTTCCACGCCCCGACGGTTTCATTCCCCATTGCGGGAACCTTGATGATCGAGCCCACCGAAAGTGAAAGCAAAATGGAACTTGACCAATTCTGTGAGGCGATGATTGCCATACGAAAAGAAATTGAAGAGGTAGATAAAGACGAGCCCAACAACCTGCTGAAGAATGCACCACACACACAGGAAATGCTGACAGCCGATGAGTGGAACCTTCCATATAGCAGGCAGAAGGCGGCCTTTCCACTGGAGTGGATTGCAGACAACAAATTCTGGCCATCGGTGCGCCGGGTTGATGATGCCTATGGCGACCGAAACCTGATCTGTACCTGCAACCCCATTGAGGCTTATATGGAAGCTTAAAAATTTGGGGAAGAAATAGATTGATTATTCCGAAGGAAAAGGAATTTTATGGATAATGCGTAAATTTAAGCAAAATTGTAGCAATGAATGTAAAAATAACCGGAATAGGCAGCTATATTCCCAATGAGGTAGCTAAAAATGAGCAGTTTGGGAAACATCATTTTTTCAATGAGGACGGCACTCCCTTTCAACAGGAAAACCAAACCATAATCGAGAAATTCAAGGCTATTACGGGCATACACGAGAGACGCTATATCCCAAAAGGCCTCACCACATCCGATATTGCTTCCTTTGCAGCCGAAAATGCCATTGCCCACGCCCAGATTGACAAGGAAACCCTCGACTATATTATCGTGGCCCACAATTATGGCGATGTAAAACACGGATCGGTTCAGAGCGATACGGTACCAAGCATAGCCACAAGGGTAAAGCACAACTTAAAGATACAGAATCCCAATTGTGTGGGTTATGATATCCTTTTTGGATGCCCGGGCTGGCTCGAGGGAGTTATCCAAGCCTATGCCTTTATCCGTGCCGGAATAGCCAAAAGCTGCCTGGTCATTGGGGCCGAGGCGCTATCGCGGGTGGTAGATCCACACGACCGTGATTCCATGATCTATAGCGACGGTGCCGGGGCTGCCATTATCAAAGCTACCGAGGAGGAAGGAGGGATAATAAGCCACTTTAGCGCTACCTATGCTTCCCAAGAAGCCCATTTTATATATTTTGGCGAAAGCAATAATCTCGAGAAAAAGGACAACCGCCGCTACATAAAAATGTACGGACGAAAAATTTACGAATTTGCCCTAAACAACGTTCCCGATGCCATGAAAACCTGTCTTGATAAAAGTGGCTACGGCGTAGAACAGGTGAAAAAAATATTTATCCACCAGGCCAACGAGAAGATGGACGAGGCCATCGTAAAACGGTTTTATAAACTTTACGACAAAAATCCCCCAAAAAACATTATGCCCATGAGCATCGATAAATTGGGCAACAGTAGCGTGGCAACCATCCCTACCCTTTACGACCTGGTACTGAACAATGAGCTGAAAGGACATGCTATCCAAAAGGGCGATGTGGTCATCTTTGCCAGCGTGGGTGCGGGAATGAATATCAACGCCGTGGTTTATAAGGTTTAATTCATCCTGAAGCCAACATTCAGAATTGAAAATATGTACGAAGGCAAGTTTCCCCAGAAAAGATACAAACACACCCTGCGCTTTCTAAAACAGGTCCTTTCCGAGGAGGAAAAAATACTCGATCTCGGTATTCCAAATCCTTTTTCCGAAATTCTTGCCAACGAGGGATTTAATGTTACAAATACTTCAGGTGAAGATCTCGATCTGGATACTTCCGCAGTAAAAAAGGAAAATTTTGATGTGGTAACGGCCTTTGAAATTTTTGAGCATTTAGTTTCTCCCTTTCAAATCTTAAAAGACATCCGGGCAAAAAAACTGCTTGTTTCCGTTCCTCTGAAATTGTGGTTCGCCCCCGCATACCGAAGCAAAACCGACCCGTGGGACCGCCATTACCACGAGTTTGAGGCTTGGCAATTTGATTGGTTACTTGAAAAAGCGGGCTGGCAAATTGTAAAAAGCGAGAAATTTACCAATCCAGTGAACAAATTTGGGATACGGCCCTTGCTCAGACGGTTTACACCGCGTTATTATTTGGTCTATGCCGAAAGGAAACAATGAAAATTTACATCGTCATCCCGGCCCACAATGAAGAAGCGTATCTGGCACAAACGCTTCAATCCTTGGTGGAGCAAACCCTGCTTCCCAAAAAAATTGTCGTTGTTAACGACGCTTCAACCGACGGCACACAAGAGATAATCGATCGCTTTTCAAAAGAACATTCCTTTATTGCCGGCCTTCCCCACTTCACTCCAGGCAAACACGAGCCCGGCAGCAAGGTAGTCACCGCATTTTATAGCGGATTTGATGTGCTGGACGATGAATTTGATGTGCTTTGTAAGTTTGATGCCGACCTTATTTTTCCACCGAATTATCTGGAACGGATAGTCTCCCACTTTAAAGAAAATCCCCGGTGCGGGATGGCTGGAGGATTTTGCTACATTGAAAAGCAGGGCACTTGCCAGTTGGAAAACCTCACGAATAAGGACCATATACGAGGAGCCCTAAAAGCCTATCGCAAGGAATGCTTTCAGCAAATCGGCGGCCTGCGAAAAACCATGGGCTGGGACACCGTAGACGAGCTCCTGGCCCAATACCACGGCTGGGAGGTAAAAACCGACTCCACTTTGCACGTAAAGCACCTAAAACCCACGGGCAAGGTTTACTCTCAAACGGCCAGATACAAACAGGGCGAGGCTTTTTATAAAATGCGCTATGGTTTTTGGCTTACCGGCATCGCCGCCGCGAAACTTGCCCTTAAAAAGAATAGTTTCCGCTTCTTTATGGACTGTTTAAAAGGTTATGGCATGGCACGGAACAAGGGCTGGAATTATATAGTAACAGAGAAGGAAGGAAAGTATATCCGCCAATTGCGATGGAAAAACATTAAAAGGAAAATTTGGGGATAAGTATTTCCTACCAAGATTTAAGTTTCCTTTAAAACAATTTCTTTCCAAAAATCGCTACTTTGAGAAAAATCCTTAAAACTCAAAAACCATGGCAATGTATAAAGTAGGCGATCACGTAAAGTGGAACTCAGAGGCCGGCCACGTTACCGGCAAAATAAGCAAGGTACATACATCAGATTTTCAGTACAAGGGCCACACCCACCACGCCAGCAAGGACGAGCCGCAGTACGAAATAAAGAGCGACAAGACAGACCACGTTGCCGCGCATAAGGAATCTGCCCTGTCAAAAGTTTAAACCATAGGCAAACCCAACACATCAAATAGAAGTTTTGATCCGCCATTACACCAGTTAGCTGCCCCGTTTTATTCCGCGTAGCAAGGCGATGTAGTTCTGCATAATTAATTTGCAGAAGAATACCGTTTAAATTCGGTTCCGTAAAGGTTGAAAAGATATTGCAAAGGGTATTTAATTTTTAAAACTAATTCTTTTGGTGGTGAGGATAAACCCTATAGATGTATATGTGTCCATTGGTAAAAATATAATGAATGGCATATTTAAAATTTTCCAGATTTGCAATTCGAACGGATTTATACTTTATTTGATACATTTCCGGCATCAATCTGATCAAATCCTCGTGTCTGAATAAATCATTTAAAAAATCATCTCCTTTTCCGTAAAGATCAAAATAACATTTGGCTTTATGAATATCAATTTGAGATTGCTCACTATACTCAATTTTAACGGCCATAACGTTTTCTCACTTCTTCAGATGAAATCCATTTAATCTGGCCCTTTTTGTTCATTTCCAGCATCTCATCCATCATCGCTTTGTATTCTTCCGAAGGCTCGGCAAAGTGAAGCGCTCGATCCTCTATCATAAACTCAAGATAATTTTTTAAGGAACGCTTTTCAAGTTTTGCTTGTTTTTTAAGTATTTCAATCGTTTTGTCATCCAGCTCGATCAATTTTTTTGTCTTTCCCATGGTATATAAATTTTATATATCAAATATATAAAAATTACATTAAAATACGCTGCCTCTCCCTCCTTCGGAGGGGCCGGGGGAGAACAGGTTTTGAGAAACAATAAAACCGCCCGTCCACGCATTTTGGAAGTTGAAACCGCCCGTAATAGCATCAATATCCAGCACTTCGCCGGCAAAATAAAGGTTCTCGACTTTTTTGCTTTCAAAGGTTTTAAAATTTACTTCCTTTAATTCCACCCCGCCGGCCGTTACAAATTCTTCCTTAAAAGTGCTTTTTCCCGTAACCTCAAAAATGCTCGCCGCGAGCTGATTTGCCAAATTCTGGAGATGCTCCCGCGTGGCATCAGCCCAGATGAGACGTTCGTCAATGTCCGAGGCCTTCACCAAGTTTTGCCAAAGCCGCTTGGGCAATTCAAACTGCGCATACTTATAAATGGTCTGTTTGCCACGGGAAGTTTTCATCGCTCTCAAAGACTCGATTACGTCTTCCTCCGGAATATCGTTCATCCAGTTTACGGTTATTTTGAAATGATACTTCAAAGGCTCCAAAAGACGTGCGCCCCAGGCCGAAAGCTTTAAAATGGCGGGGCCGCTCAGGCCCCAATGGGTAATCAACAGTGGGCCGCTACTCTCCAACAGGCATTTCCCTTTTGCATCCAGAATTTTGACGGAAGCAACGGTACTCAAGCCAGGTAAATCAATGATGCGCGCGTCCTTGATATTAAAAGTAAAAAGCGATGGCACGGGCGGTACTATGCTATGGCCCAACCCTTCCAGCAATTTCCAAATTTTCGGATTGCTGCCCGTGGCCACCACTACTTTTGAAGTGGAAAATGTTCCGTTCGAAGTTTTAATATGAAAAACTTCCCCATCCTTTTCAATTTCCTTTACCGAGTGGTTTAGCAGCACCTCAACCCCCAGCCTTTTGGCTTCGGAAAGAAAACAGTCTATGATGGTTTGCGAAGAATCCGAGACAGGAAACATCCGGCCGTCGTCCTCAATTTTAAGTGCCACGCCGCGCTTTTCAAACCACGACACCGTGTCGCCCGTCATAAAAGTGTGGAAAGGGCCCAGCAGTTCCTTTTCGCCCCGCGGGTAGTTTTTTGAAAGTTCCTTCGGAAGAAATTCGGCGTGGGTTACGTTGCACCTTCCGCCGCCGCTCACTTTTACTTTGGTGAGTACTTCCTTGCCGCGTTCGAGAATGATTATTTTAAGTTTTGGATTATTATCGACCGCATTGATTGCAGTGAAAAATCCCGCAGCGCCGCCGCCGATTATAATGACATCGGCAGGCTTCAAGCCATTACTTTTTCATCGGCAAAGCTTTCGCAGAGGGCGATGGTTTCTTTTACATCTTCCAGCGTGGTGCGTGGATTGATCAGGCACATCCGCAGCACTACTTGGCCGTTGAGCACCGTGGTTACGAGCAAGGCCTGTTTGGAATCGACCACGTTTTTGGAAATGTGCTGGTTGAGCGCATCCAGTTTTTTCTCTGTAAGCTGGTTGCCAATGGGGTTGTACCTAAAATTGATGACCGCCAAAGTAGCGGGAGAGATCACTTCCCAATTGGCGCTTTTGCGGAGAAATGCTTCCGTGGCCTCGGCCAATTTAATATTGTAGGAAATGGCCTTGCGGAATTCGGCCATCCCAAAAGTTTTCACCGACATATAAAATTTCAGGGCCCGGAAACGGCGCGTCAATTCAATGCCGTGGTCGTAAAAATTGATTTCGGAAGTATTGCCTTCAATGTCGCGAAGATACTCCGGTTTTTCGGTAAAGGTGCCGCGCAGCCATTTGTGGTTTTTTATCAGTAAACAGCCAATTTCATAGGGCTGGTAGAACCATTTGTGCGGATCTACGGTAAGCGAATCGGCCTTGCCAATACCTTTCAACAGTTGCTTGCCGTCTTCCGAAAGAATGGCAAAGCCGCCATAGGCACCATCAATGTGGAACCAGATATCTTCCTTCTTGCAGATCTTGGCAATTTCAGAAAGCGGATCGACCGTGCCTGTATTGGTGGTGCCGGCCGTGGCAATGAGGCAGAACGGATGCAGCCCCTCTAAACGGTCTTTGGCAATGGCGTTCTTCAATTTATTGAGTGAAAATTTAAACTCGCTATCGGTAGGAATGATGCGAATCTGTTCCTTGCGAAAGCCCAACACGCGAATGGCCTTGATATTGGAGGAGTGCGCCTGGTCTGAAAGGTAAATAACAGCCTTGCTAAAATCGTCGCTACACTTTATGTTGCGGGCCGTGGCGAGCGCCGTTAGGTTGGCCATAGAGCCGCCACTGGTAAAAATACCGCCGCCTTTTTTCTGCGGAAAGCCGAACATTTTCAACAGCCAGTTCATCGCTACGATTTCCATTTCGGCCGCTGCGGGCGAGGCCTGCCAGCCGCCGGAAAATATGTTGAAGCCCGACGCCAAACCATCGGCCATGGCGCTGATGTAATTGCTGGGCCCGGGCACGAAGGAATACGATTTTGGGTGCGAAACGATGTTGCTCTTGGTCATCACCTCATCCAGAACAAATTGCAATACGTCTTCAGGATTGCTCGGCTTTTCGGGGGCGTCTTCCAGAAAAAGGGCCTCCATTTCCTTTCGGGAACCGCTTACCACGGGCAATTTGTCGTTTTGGGTGGCAAAGTGGTCTACAATGGCATCAACCACTTGATAGCCATAGGTCTTCATTTCGTCCCTGCTCAATTCCAGCTTTGCTTTATTTTGAATTTTCACGTAAAAATGCTTTTGGGTTTTGCGTGTGCAAAATTACGTTTTTAGAAAGGGAATTGGCTAATTACGACAAAAAATTCTTGAAAAAACCAACAAACAAATTCCCATAAAAAAACCCCAAAGGCCTCAAAGACCTGTGGGGTTTAGATGGCTGAAAAATTCGGTTTATTCTACCAGCAACTTTTTGGTTACGGCCTGGGTATCGCTGGTAAATTTCACAAAATACATTCCGGAAGCAAGGTTAATGGGTAGGGTGTTGATGCCTTCGGAAATAGTTTCGGAAACGATCAAATTTCCCTGCAACCCAAAGATTTCAACTTTTTCAAAAGCAAAATTGTTGTTGAAATGGATTTCATTTTTCACTGGGTTTGGATAAAAGCTGAAGTTTTCGGCATTAAATCCGTCCACGCCCAGCACGCCACAGAGAAAGGGCTCAAAGGTGACCAGCCCAAGGTTGGCATCGTCAACTTGGTGGTAAATCACATCTTCCACGTCCTGCGCGGTGCTTTCCTGGCCTTCAATCCAGCAATTGTGCTTTGCCGATACGGGGTTTGCAGTGTTGTTGTACAGGGCATATACCTGGCCGCCGTTTTCGTTTTCGGCAAAAACATTCTGGCCGGGATTGCTTGCGTCATCTCCCAGATTTATGGTCGCATCGCCTTGCAGGGTAATGCCCCAAAGGTTGCGGCGTATTTCATTGGCGGTGACTTCTACGGCAGTCCCAACGTTGGAGGCGTTTAGGTTTATCCCACTTCCGCCCAGCATAGGGTCGCCCTCGATATTGTTGTCTTCAATCACGTTGTTTGAAATCAACGCGCTGTCAACATTCCCCAAAATGGTAATGCCGTAGCGGTTGTTTTGAATGGTGTTGCCATCGATCAACACATTGACGGTGGCGCCCACAAAATTGGCAATGGCAATGCCTCCGGCCTTGGTATTGGCTGCATCACCTATAATCGTATTTTGTACAATCTGCAAGGTTTCGCTGCCAGAGGTGGGGCCCATATTTATCTGTGGACGGTTGGCGTTTGCGGTATTGTTTCCTTCAATGTAGTTGTTGGAGATAAGCCCAGACACATCGGCATTGGCCGCAGACCCTATGGCTGGCAGCTCATTGAAGGCAATAGTGTTGTTGGTAATTTGGGGCAGTCCGCGCGAAAGCTGTATCACGGCGCTGGAAGTGGTACCCGACACGTTGTTGGCAAGCGTGCAGTTATCAATTGAAAAAGTCTCGGTAAGTACGCGCAGCCCACCACCGTGTTCGATAGTGGCGTTTTGTATATCGATCTGCGAATCCTCCTCAAAACGGAACCCATCATACGGGTTGGCCGTATCAATTGCGGTGATGGTTACGGCACTGGCCGAAACGGTAAAGGTTCCGAAAACCGTTACCCTTTTTCCGCCATCTATGGACAGGGTAAGGTCTGTATCGATGATTACGGTGTCGTTTTCGGCAATGGTCAAATTTCCAAGAAGGCTATAATCGCTGCCCGAAATGGTAATGGTCGTTGGGCTTGCCGCGGCAATGTCATCTAGCGTCCAGACCACGCCGGTATTGGGGGTGGTGTAGTCCTGGGCCAGGGCCACAACGGTCAATAAAAATAAGAAGGTGCTGAGGATAATTTTTTTCATGGTGATTTTTGTTTTTTTAGTGGCGTAAAAGTAATGATTAGCCTTTTGGCAAAAAAGTAAAAACAGGCTTTCTATTTTTAAGAAAAAACTAACTTTGGAAAATGGTACTTTACATCCTGACCGTTTTTTTTACCATAAGTCCCTTTTTTCCGGCGACGGACTGGAAGCATTGGTTTTTCAGAACGGCCGATTTCGTAAGGCTTCAGTCGCTCTGCATTCAGGGGGTATTGCTGCTGCTTTTTCTTTTGCTTCCCGAAGGGTTCGGCATTTTTGACTGGATTCTTCTTTTGGCATTGGCGGCCTCCATGGCATACCAAACTGTAAAGGTGTTTCCGTATAGCTCACTTTATCCGCGTAAGCATGAAGTTTTTTCCCACTCCGATGGAAGCGTTTCCATTTTGGCCGGCAACGTACTGCAGACCAATGATTGCTACCCCGATTTTATAAAGGAAATAAAACGTTTTGATCCAGATTTGGTGCTTACGATGGAATCCAACAAAACGTGGGAAAATTGCCTTTCCGAGATTGAAAAAGACTATCCATTCACAGTAAAAATTCCTTTGGAAAACCTTTACGGAATGCACCTCTATTCAAAAACGAAGCTGCAGAACGTGGAAGTGAATCATCAAATTGAGGACGACAAGCCCTCCATATTTTTTGATTACCCCTTGGGAAGGAAAAACATTCGGTTTTACTGCCTCCATCCGGCACCGCCCAGCCCCACGGAAAACGAAACTTCCAAAGAGGCCGATGCCGAATTGATATTGACCGGAAAACGCATCCGGGAAAAAGAAATGCCAACGGTGGTCTGTGGCGATATGAACGACGTAGTGTGGAGCCGCACCACGCGGCTTTTCAAAAAAATGACCGGAATGGTCGATCCCCGCGTTGGCCGCGGTTTTTTCTGTACCTATCACGCCGATTATTTTTTTCTGCGCTTTCCCCTGGACCATCTTTTCCACACAAAAGACCTGTACGTTGGCCGCATGGAGCGCTCCAAAAATTTCGGCAGCGACCATTTTGCCATGTATTATGAGATCCATCACCAAACCAAAAAGAATGCGGATAAAAAACCCAAGTTGAACGGGAATGAAGAACGCGAAGTAGAGGAAACCATCGACGAAGGAAAGCAGCAAGTTTAGGGCATAAAAAAAGCCTCAGTATGTACTGAAGCTTTTACTCTGTGCGGGCGGAGAGACTCGAACTCTCACACCTCTCGGCACTAGATCCTAAGTCTAGCGTGTCTACCAATTCCACCACGCCCGCATTTTC
>CAYSLM010000007.1:26273-36917 GCA_964431895.1 uncultured Aequorivita sp. | reverse complement strand
AAAGAAATATTGATAACGGAGGAATTTCTTGATAATGATGAACAAAAAATTAAAGATTATTTGGCATCTGGAGAAATTGAAACAATTAATCAAGTCATAGAGGTTTTTGAAAAATATATTCTCATTTTGAAAAAACTCAATCCTCAAATTGCTAAAGTTATTGGTAGTTCAGATTATTCTCCTTATTCCGTGAGATTTAACTTTAATTTTCTTCATTCAGATGTCTCTTTTGTAAATATTCACAATGAATTGGATGTCGAATCCTTCAAAAATTGGCGAGAAGAATATAATAATGCAGAATTTATAACTGAAGAAGATGGCACTTTTAAAGTTTCCCGCGAAGTAGAAAAAATGTCCAAAAGCAAATACAACGTGGTAAACCCCGATGATATTTGCCAGCAATACGGCGCCGATACCCTGCGGATGTACGAAATGTTCCTCGGGCCGCTGGAACAGGCAAAACCATGGAACACCGCCGGGATTACGGGCGTACACGGTTTCCTTAAAAAACTTTGGAAATTGTATCATTCGGGCGAGAACGAAAGTTTTTATGTTTCGGATGATTCGGCTTCAAAAGATAGCTTGAAAACTTTGCATAAAACCATCAAAAAAGTACAGGAAGATATCGAGGCTTTCAGTTTCAACACTTCGGTTTCGTCATTTATGATTGCGGTCAATGAGCTTTCCGCACAAAAATGCAATTCGCGCGAGGTCCTGGAGCCCCTGGCTATTTTGATTTCGCCCTATGCGCCGCACATCGCGGAAGAACTTTGGCAGAAATTGGGCCATTCGGAAAGTATTTCCGCAGCACCCTTCCCAAAATTTGATGCAAAATATTTGGTGGAAAGTACCAAGGAATATCCCATCTCCTTTAACGGAAAAATGCGATTTACCATGGAGCTGCCACTCGATTTAAGCAAGGATGAAATAGAATCTGCCGTAATGGCACACGAGAAGACAGCCCAGTATCTGCAGGGCCGCACGCCAAAAAAGATAATTGTAGTGCCCGGAAAAATCGTAAATATCGTTGGTTAAAAATTAGCACGCTATTTGTTATATTGTGATTAGAACCCCTTTGCGTCCTCTGCGCCTTTGTGGTGGAAAATAACCACAAGGCACAAAGAGCACAGAGAAAAACCATAAACAATAAACAATAAAACCTATGTTTGGATACTATATCATTGCAGGAATTATCTTTTTGGTAAGTTGGTACGTAAGCCACAAACTAAAAAGCAAGTTTAAGGAATACAGCAAAATACACCTCCAGAATGGCATGAGCGGCAAGGAGATTGCCGAAAAAATGCTTGCCGACAACGGCATTACCGATGTGCAGGTCATTTCGGTGCCAGGCCAGTTGACAGACCATTACGACCCATCAAAAAAGACTGTAAACTTGAGCGAACCGGTTTATATGCAGCGTAATGCTGCGGCCGCAGCCGTTGCCGCCCACGAGTGCGGGCACGCAGTACAGCACGCCACGGCCTACAGTTGGTTGAAATTGCGGTCTACCATCGTGCCTGCGGTAAGCGTTTCCAGCAAGCTTTCAAATTTTGTGATTATGGCGGGAATCATCCTTTTTGCCACGGGTTCTGCCATTGGCACCTGGGTATTTGGGGTTGGCATTTTGTTGTTTGCCGTAACCACGGCCTTTGCCTTTATTACCCTTCCGGTAGAATTTGACGCCAGTAAGCGCGCCCTGGTCTGGCTAGAGACCAACAATATGGTTACACCCCAAGAGCACGCCGGGGCAAAAGATGCCCTAAAATGGGCCGCCCGTACCTATGTTGTCGCCGCGCTCGGTTCTTTGGCAACCCTTCTTTATTTCATTTCGATTTTTCTGGGAAGAAGATAGACCATTAATATTCCCCCCGATACAATTTGAAATGGCCTTTATAAATTTTTGAAACGAAAAAGCCCGCGACGTTTGCGGGCTTTTTTAATTGTTTTGGGAAATACCTGCATATTTTTAGTGCAGATTGTCTGGATTATAGCCCAAATACTTCACTTCTTTTTCGTGAAAAACGATCCCGTTTTCTTCCAGTTCCTTTAAAATGGGCTCGTAAACCTCTTTTGCTATGGGAAGCTGAACGCCGGGGGTGGTTATCTCTTCATTTAAGATTTTCAGGGCGGCAATAGCTACGGGCAGTCCGACGGTTTTGGCCATGGCGGTATGGGTCTGGTCTTCGCCTATAAGGGCCATATGGCTGTCAATCTGGTAGGTTTTTCCGTTTAGCTCGTACCCAAATTTGTGGTACATAACGATCATATCCTTATCGTCCGGGGCCAGGGTCCATTTGTCTTCCAATATTTTTTGGAGGCCCATGGCAGGGGTAGCGTCTTTAATACCCAGCTTTTTGTCTTCGGTAAACAGGTCGAGTTCTTCCAGTTTTTCCCACATCAGGTCATCTTGGTCTATTTTCAGCGCATGGCGAAGTTTTAGTTCCACGCTGTCTGAAGGGGAATAGGGGAGAAACAGGTTTACGAAATCGCGGTAGCTCATATTTTCAGAATCGGGAATGGTATAGCTGTCGTCGGTCATGCCCAGCTGCACAAACATATTCCACGCACGGCTGAAGCCAACACGGCGAATGGTACCGCGGTATAGGGTCAGGATATTGTCGAACCCATAAACCGATTGGTATTTGAGGGAATTGCGATTGGCATACACTTCAAACTTTCCGTATCCTTCAATATTTATGAACTCCGTACGGCGGAACAATCTATGATAGGGAATGTACTTGTATTTGCCTTCCTGGATAAACTCTGCGGCACCTCCCTGGCCGGCCAAGACCACATTTCGCGGGTTCCAGGTAAACTTGTAATTCCACAGGTTGTTGTCGCTTTCTGGCGCGATCAATCCTCCACAGAATGATTCAAAGAGCAGCATTTTTCCGCCCTTGGCCCGAATGCGGTCTATTACCAGCATGGCGCTCATATGGTCAATACCGGGATCTAAGCCAATTTCGTTCATAAAAATCAGCCCCTTGGAGACGGCCTTGTGGTTCAGGGCCTGCATCTCCTTGCTCACGTATGAGGCGGTGACCATATGCTTTCCAAACTCAAGACAGTCTTTGGCCACCTCAATATGGTAGCGGGCAGGTAGCATAGAGATTACCACATCGCTATTTTCAACGGCTTCCCGCCGCTGTGTTTCATTGAAAATGTCTAGCATGAGGGCGCGGGCCTGGGGGTGGCCCTCGGTAAATTTTTGGGCCGCTTGTATAGAGAGGTCACCAATGGTGATAAACAGTTCTTCAGATTCACTTTTGTCGAGCAGATATCGGATTAAGCTTGAGGCAGACCTGCCGGCACCGATAATCAATATATTTCTCATTGGGGAAGTTTTTTTGTTAACTTTGAGCTTTGAATTAATGGGTAGCGAATTTACTAATTCCAAATTTGAAAAATGACGCTTTTTGACAAAAATATAGCGGCTACGGCCGCCCTGCTTGCGGCCTTTACCATAGGGTTGGGCGCATTTGGTGCCCACGGCCTGAAAAATGTGGTTGATGCCAAGGCAGTGGCGGTTTTTGAAACAGGAGTGCGGTACCAAATGTACCATTGCCTTGCCCTTTTGGCCTTGGCCCTATTTCCCGTGCTTTCCCAAAAAGCCAAAAAGACGGTATTCTGGCTTTTTATAATTGCCATGATTTTCTTTTCAGGCTCTATTTACCTGCTTGCCCTAAATGAGGTGCTGCCCTTCAATGCGGCCAAGATTGGTTTTATAACGCCCATTGGCGGGCTGCTATTTATCGTGGGCTGGGTTTACTTGGCGGGCAGGCTGCTTTCGTTAAAGAAGCGATAAATGTCTTTGTTATTTTCTTCAATCTCTTTTAGATTTCCTACTTTTGTACTCTACAAAATTCAATAAAGATGGTCGATAAAAACCAAGCTACCAAACCGATTTCTGTTGAAAAATACGGAATCAAGAATGCCAAAGTTAAATACCAACTTTCTTCTGAAGAACTTCACGACGAAACACTGAAAAAAGGACAGGGAAAAGAAGCTGCAAGCGGTGCCCTGGCCGTAAACACCGGTGAGTTTACCGGTCGCTCCCCCAAGGACAGGTTTATTGTAAAGGATGACATAACCCGTGACAAGGTGTGGTGGGGAAACATCAACATTCCCTTTCCGCAGGATATGTTTGACAGGCTTTATGACAAGGTTGCCAATTATCTTTCCGACAAAGAAATTTATGTGCGCGACAGCTATGCCTGTGCCGATGAAAACTACAAACTCAACATCAGGGTCATCACTGAAACGCCGTGGGCAAACCTGTTTGCCCATAATATGTTCCTTAGGCCTACTCAGGATGAATTGGAAGATTTTGAGCCCGATTGGCTCATCGTGAATGCGCCAGATTTTAAGGCCGATCCGGAGGTTGATGGCACCCGCCAGCATAATTTTGCCATATTAAACTTTACCAAAAAGATTGCCTTGATTGGCGGTACCGGTTATACGGGAGAGATCAAAAAAGGAATTTTCTCGGCCCTGAACTTTATCATGCCGGTTGACAATAACACCCTGCCCATGCACTGTTCTGCCAATGTGGGCGATAATGATGAGACTGCGATTTTCTTCGGGCTTTCGGGTACCGGAAAAACCACGCTCTCTGCCGATCCTGACCGCAAATTGATAGGCGATGACGAGCACGGCTGGACACCCGATAACACCATCTTCAACTTTGAGGGTGGCTGCTACGCCAAAGTGATTAACCTATCACCGGAGAATGAACCGGATATTTTCAATGCCATAAAACCGGGTGCCCTGTTGGAAAACGTAATCATGGATGAAAACGGCCAAGTAGATTTTGCCGACACCTCCATTACACAAAATACAAGGGTAAGCTATCCCATTTACCACATCAACAATATACAAGTGCCTTCCTTGGGGCATAACCCAAAAAACATTTTCTTTTTAACGGCTGATGCCTTTGGGGTACTGCCTCCCATTTCCAAACTTACCCCAGGCCAAGCGGCTTACCATTTTATAAGTGGCTATACCGCCAAAGTGGCCGGTACTGAGGAAGGTGTCAATGAGCCCACGCCCAACTTTTCGGCCTGCTTTGGAGCGCCATTTATGCCGCTGCACCCTACGCACTATGCCGAAATGCTAAGCAAGAAAATGAAAGATTCCGGCGTTGATGTGTGGCTGGTAAACACCGGCTGGACCGGCGGGCCATACGGAGTTGGGAATAGAATGAAATTGAAATATACCCGTGCCATGATCGCCGCGGCACTGGAGGGTGAATTAAAGGATGTGGAGTTTGAAAAACATCCCATCTTCAATTTAATGATGCCCAAATCCTGTCCCAACGTGCCTTCAGAGATTTTGAACCCCAAGGATACCTGGAAAAACAAAAAAGCGTATGACATACAGGCCAAGGAACTGGCAACTTCATTCAAGGAAAACTTTGCCAAGTTTGAGAGCTATGCCAATGAGGAGATCCTGGCGGGAGCCCCTTCTACCAGCTAAATAAACATAGAAACAGTGCCTAATGCCTAATTAAAAAAGGCTCGCCATTTGGCGAGCCTTTTTTTTGTGATTTGGTCAAACTTATTTTTTGTTGACTTCCTTGATGTACTTCTCCAAGGCCATGGTCATAGAAGGCGTTTCAGGCGTTGGGGCCTGTATATCTACCCTCAGGCCTTGTTCCGTGGCCGCCTTGACCGTCGTGTTCCCAAATACCGCTATGCGGGTATCGTTTTGCTTAAAGTCGGGGAAATTTTTAAATAATGATTGGATCCCGCTGGGGCTGAAAAAGACCAGGATGTCATAGTAAACATCGCGAAGGTCTGAAAGATCGCTGATCACGGTTTTATAAAACACGGCTTCCTTCCAATCTACCTTGAGATCGTTAAGTACCTGTGGCACTTCGGGCTTCAATTTATCTGATGAAGGAAGCAAAAACTTTTCGCTCTTGTATTTCTTGATGAGCGGCGCCAGTTCGGCGAAGGTTCGCTTGCCCACGTAAATCTTTCGCTTGCGGTACACTACATATTTCTGCAGATAATAGGCCACTGCCTCACTCAGGCAGAAATACTTCATGGTATCGGGCACCTTGAAGCGCAACTCTTCCGCAATGCGGAAAAAGTGGTCTACTGAATTGCGGCTGGTAAGAATAATAGCCGTATATTTATTGAGATCTACTTTTTGTGCACGTACGTCCTTGCCGGAAACTCCCTCTACGTGTATAAACGGACGGAAGTCTATTTTTACCTTCTGTTTTTCGATGAGGTCGAAATAAGGAGAGTTTTCAATTTTAGGCTCAGGCTGGGAAACCAAAATAGTTTTCACTTTCATAAATGTGCTTAGATTTTTTTAGAACAATATCCTTTTAAACAAACGTTTTATACAGGATAATATAGGGTGCCAATTCAAGTGCGCAAAGATACAAAATAAAATAGAAGATATTGGCCCCAATCACCTTTCCGTTTTTTTTGTAGCTGTAAAAGAGGGCAATAGTGTTAATGAGGAGCGTGCTGCCGCCAAAAATGAGCAAGACTTGCCTGCTGGGGGTGGCCATATATAGGAAGACAAGATTGGCAACAAAAAACAGTATTCCCAAAAAATTGCGATAGCTCAGCTTTTGGTAAAGGTAATTATTGATGATTGCATCAATCGAAAAAATATTGGCAACCAGTTTTTCCACGGTGGTTTTTGTAAGGACAAATATGCAATAGCCCGAAGATATCTGCAAAAACAGCCATTCGTTTTCCGCGACCACTTCGGGATAAAATGCCCTGACCAATAAAAAAATGAAAATCGATACGCAAATTACCTGTACGGCAAACAGCAGGATATTGAAAGGGTGGTGAATTTCATCATTCTTGCCGTGGATCTGGAAATATTGGTCTGAAATGGGCAGGAACACAAACTCGTGGAACCTTCGCGGATAAAAATATTTGGAAGCAGCAAAAAGCACAAGGCAACCCACCAGTAAATAGGTGGCCCAATCTGTTGTCAGCAAGGTTCTTTCACTGAAGTCCATCTCTCTGCTAATTTGGGCAAAGGTAAGCTAAAATAAAATTTGGCCGCAGGGGTCCAATTAGGTTTTAGTGCACAACTATTTGTTTAAAAAAAGGTACATTTGCGCTAAAATAGCGGTATGTCAAAGGCAGTAGTGGTTGTGCCTACTTATAATGAAATTGAAAATATAGCGCGGCTGCTTCGCAATATTTTTTCCTTGCAGCGCGAATTTCACGTATTGGTCGTAGATGACAGCTCGCCCGATGGTACGGCCCAAGAGGTTGAGGCTCAATTTCAGCAGTATCCCGGAAAACTTTTTTTGTTGAAGCGTCCCCAGAAAACAGGCCTGGGCGGTGCCTATATCGCAGGGTTTAAGTGGGCCCTGGCCAATGGCTATCAATATATTTTTGAAATGGATGCCGATTTCTCGCATAATCCTAACGACCTGATCAGGCTTTTCAACGCCTGCCACAAGGCAGATTTTGACGTGGCCATCGGTTCGCGCTACGTAAAGGGCGTAAATGTGGTAAATTGGCCCATGGGGCGCGTCTTGCTGTCGTGGTTGGCATCAAGGTACGTAAGGTTTGTGATGCGCATGCCTATTTATGATACCACGGCCGGTTTTATCTGTTATAAAAGACAAGTGCTGGAGAAAATAAATTTAGACCATATTCGTTTTGTGGGCTACGCCTTCCAGATCGAGATGAAGTTCAAGGCCTATATCAGCAACTTTAAGATCAAGGAGGTCCCTGTCATTTTTACAGACCGAACCAAAGGCGAGTCAAAGATGAGCTCTGGCATTATTTCTGAAGCTATTTTTGGCGTTATCGCGATGAAGTTAAAAAGTGTACTCAACAGAAGAAGATTCCATGAAGCCAGTTTTAATTAAGAATGCCCATATTGTCAACGAAGGAAAAATCGTTAAGGGGGATGTACTCGTGCAGGATGGCTACATTGCCGAAATTGCCGATACTATAAGCGCAAGATCTGCCGATACCAAGATCATTGATGCAGACGGCTGCCACTTGCTACCGGGAATGATTGACGATCAGGTGCATTTTCGCGAGCCCGGCCTCACCCATAAGGCCAATATCGAAACCGAGTCCAAAGCTGCCGTGGCGGGCGGCATTACCTCGTTTATAGAAATGCCCAATACCCTGCCGCAAGCCACTACCATAGAGCTTTTGGAGCAAAAGTTTGACATTGCTGCCCAATCATCTTGGGCCAACTATTCCTTTATGTTCGGAGGAACCAACGACAACCTCGATGAAATTTTAAAAGTCGACCCCAAAAAAGTGGCGGGCCTAAAGTTGTTTCTGGGCTCCTCTACCGGAAATATGCTGGTAGATGATCCAAAAACCTTGGAAGAGATCTTCAGCAAAACCAAAGTGCTCATCTCGGCCCACTGTGAGGATGAAGCCACCATCAGGGAGAACCTCCAAAAGTACCGGGACCAATACGGCGATAATATTCCCGTAGAATTGCACCCCAAAATAAGAAGTGCCGAGGCTTGCTACATTTCTTCCTCAAACGCTATAAAACTTGCCAAAAAAACGGGGGCGCGGCTTCACGTATTCCATCTATCCACCGAAAGAGAAACCCACCTTTTCAACAATAAAAAACCGCTTTCAGAAAAGAAAATTACCGCAGAGGTTTGCATTCACCATCTATGGTTTACCGATGATGATTATAAGGCCAAGGGCACCAAGATAAAATGGAACCCCGCCATAAAGACCCAGGAGGATAGAGAAGGCCTTTGGAAAGCTCTGCTCGATGACCGTATTGACGTTATTGCCACAGACCACGCCCCACATACCCTGGAGGAGAAAAACAACAATTACCTAAGCGCACCCTCTGGCGGGCCATTGGTACAGCACGCCCTGGTTGCCTTGCTCGAAATGCACCACAGGGGCAGAATTTCTTTGGAAAAAATAGTTGAGAAATTTGCGCACAATCCTGCCATACTCTTCCAAATTAAAGAAAGAGGCTTTATAAAAAGGGGATACAAGGCAGATCTTGTTCTGGTCGATCTCAACGCCCCATGGACGGTAAAAAAGGAGAACCTGCTCTATAAGTGCGGCTGGTCGCCCTTTGAGGGGGTTTCTTTTAAATCAAGGGTTACCCATACCTTGGTTAATGGGGTTGTGGTATTTGAACACTCAAAATTTCCCAACCGAAGCAAACCCGAACGATTAACCTTCAACAGATAATGAAACCATTTCTTCTTTTTTTGGCTTTCCTGTTCGTTTTTGGCTGTCAGGAAGTGCAGTATCCGGAAAAGCCGGAAAACTTGATAGGAAAGGAAAAAATGGTAGATATCCTTACCGAAACCTACTTGGGCAACGCCGCCCGAAGCATAGACAACAAGGCCATAATGGAAAAAGGGATAAAGCTCGATTCCTTAATTTACCGGCGTTTTGGTGTGGACAGCCTGCAATTTGCCAAAAGCAATGCCTACTATGCCGCCGATGTAAATACCTATATGGAAATAATCAAAGAGGTAGAGACCCGATTGGATACCATGCAACAGCGTCTAAACACCATTTGGGAAGCCGAGCGGAAAAAACAGTTGAACGCTGAAGAGCCAAAGAAAACCCAAACCCAAACTGACAGTTTGATTTAACTATTTGCCGTCTTGGGCCTCTTTTGCCACGCGCTCAAAGGTTTCAGAGGCTGGCGTGAATTTGAAAGCCAAGGCCTTTTTGATTTTTGTGGCATCGTAACGTGAGGTAGTAAACATAGATCTCACCGTGGCCTTTGGAATCCTCCTTTTGGTCTGGAAGACTTTCTGCGAAAGCCAGTCCACAAAGCTCAGGAAAAACATCAAGGTTTTTGAGAGTTTCCATTTAGGTGGCTTCTTTCCGAACAAGGGTGCCAGTTCTGAAAGGAGTTTGCGGTAGCTTATGTTTTCTCCCACCAAGATAAACCGCTCGTTTTTTATGTCAGATTCCATCAATTGCACCATGGCCTTAATTACATCCTTCACGTCTACCATGCCCATGGCCCCTGCGGGGTAAAATGGGATGCCATTTCCGCCCAGCGCAATTATAAGGCCGCTACCACTTACTTCCGGGGCCGTGCCCAAAACAATGCCCGGGTTTACAATCACCGCATTTATGCCCTCTTGGGTGCCGCGCCAAACCTCCATTTCGGCCCCGTACTTGGTTATGGCATAAACACTGTTTTTTTTGTTGGCATTCCAGGCGGTTTCTTCGGTGATGGGTTGGTCCCCGGTATTGCTGCCCAAAGTGGCCACGCTGCTCACGTAGCATAGCTTCTTCACCTTGTGCAGCAAGCATTGGTTCACCACATTTGCAGTACCTTCAACATTGGTTTTTTTGAGGATTTTATATTTGGAAGGATCAAAATTTATATAGGCCGCACAATGGTAAACCTCAGTAACTTTCTCAAAAGCTTCCCCCAGGGCGGGTATATCCAGAATGTCTGCCTCAAACCATTCTATTTGCTGAAAAAGGCTTTCGGCTTCTGGTGTATATAGCGCAAAGACTTTCTTTACAGAAGCAATATCGCTTGTGTTTCTGTGGATGGCGCGCACTTTTTTGTTTTCCTTTAAAAGGAAATATAAAAGGTGCGAACCTATTAAACCCGTGCCGCCGGTGACTAAAATCATTTAGCGAAAGTAGTCTTTTTAAAATCGAAATCGAAATCGAAATC
>CAYSLM010000007.1:7889-26173 GCA_964431895.1 uncultured Aequorivita sp. | reverse complement strand
AATCCTTAAATCCGGGCCTGCTCCAAATTCTAAATTCTGAATTCATAATTCTAAATGGATAACCCTATCTTTGCACAAAAATTTTTAGAAATGAAGCTGAAGAACTTTGTTGAAGAACTGCAATGGCGCGGCATGGTGCACGATGTCATGCCCGATACCGAAGAACACCTTATGGAAAGTATGCGTTCTGCCTATGTGGGTTTTGACCCTACGGCAGATTCGCTGCACATTGGCAACTTAGTGCCCATAATGCTTTTGTCGTTCTATCAACGCTGCGGCCACAGACCAGTGGCCCTGGTGGGCGGGGCCACCGGCATGATTGGCGACCCGTCCATGAAAAGTAGTGAGAGAAACCTGCTGGACGAGGCCACCCTGCGCCACAACCAGGAATGCGTAAAAAACCAGCTTTCGCAATTTCTTGACTTTTCCTCTGAA
The DNA here is from genome assembly GCA_964431895.1 of uncultured Aequorivita sp. GTDB lineage: Bacteria > Bacteroidota > Bacteroidia > Flavobacteriales > Flavobacteriaceae > Aequorivita. The sequence continues at coordinate 25,738 of CAYSLM010000007.1, read as the reverse complement.
GCCTCCAACCAGGCCGTATTGGTAAACAATTACGACTGGATGAAGGAGTTTTCCTTTCTGGATTTTATCCGCAATGTGGGCAAGCACATTACCGTAAACTATATGATGGCAAAAGATTCCGTAAAGACCCGCTTGAGCGGTGAAAGTGCCGAGGGCCTTTCCTTTACTGAATTTACTTACCAATTGATTCAGGGGTATGATTTTCTTCACCTATACCGAAATCTGGACTGTACCCTGCAGATGGGCGGTAGCGACCAGTGGGGCAACATTACTACTGGCACCGAATTGATACGGCGCATTGATGGCGGAAAAGGCTACGCGCTCACCTGCCCGTTGATCACTAAAAGCGATGGCAGCAAATTTGGCAAAAGCGAGGGGGGCAATATATGGCTTGATGCCAACCGAACGTCCCCCTATAAATTTTACCAATACTGGCTCAATACCAGTGATGAAGATGCCGAAAAATACATCAAAATCTTTACTTTTTTGGATAGGGAAACCATAGAGAAGCTGGTTGCCCAACACAGGGAAGCACCGCACCAGCGTGTTTTGCAGAAACGGCTGGCACAGGAAGTGACCACTACGGTACACGGGGCCGAAGAATTTGAGAAGGCAGAAAAAGCTTCCGAAATTTTGTTTGGGAAATCTACTTCGGAAGACCTGAAAACCCTCGATGAAAAAACATTTCTCGATGTGTTTGAAGGAGTGCCCCAAGCCGAAGTTCCGAAAACGATAATTGAAAGCGGTCTCGATATCATTGCCGCCCTGGCTGAAAATACCGGCTTTTTAAAATCAAACGGGGAAGCCCGCCGCGCCTTGAAGGAGAATTCCATTGCCGTGAACAGGGAAAAGGTGAAAGAGGGCTTTACGGTTTCTGAAAATGATTTGATCAACGGGCAATTCATCCTGCTGCAGCGGGGGAAGAAGAATTATTTTATTATTAAAGCCATTTAAATTCGGCATCTGCCAAACAAAAAAATCCCCGGCAAGATTGCACGGGGATTTTCGATTAACTAACCAACCAAATTATGAAAAATCATCACTTTTTCACATCGGTTTGGTCGGCCAAGGGGTAAATAACTTACAGCCGTATGTAACTATTTTGTGTTAAATATTTCTTTAAAGAACCATAAGGTTGCAACCGCGCACGTCGCTGTGGTCAAAACGCCCCAAAACTTCAAATGTTCCGTCGCCAAAAGTCTTTCCCAGGTCTTGGGTGGCTATAAAGGAGCACGAATACAGATTGGCCAGATCAACCACATTTATACCTCCTGTTTTGCCGGTAATAAATGTCTTGGCGTCTTCGGGGTCGCGGGTCAATGTCTTCATCCAGGGCGGGCAGGTGAATAGTCCATGGCCTTTGGAATACGCCTGTGAGAGCAGCTCGGTCATCCCGTACTCACTGTGGATTGCGGAGACGCCAAAGCCCTTTCGCAATATCTTGTGCAGTTCCTCCTTAATCATTTCCTTTCTTCGGCCTTTCATGCCGCCGGTTTCCATCACAATGGTATTTTTTAATTGGAAGGAACGTCTTTCGATTAAGTCGAGAAGGGCGTAGGAAACGCCTATAAGCATGGTTTTCTGTTCCTTTTTTTCAAGGAATTCGATTTTTTTGATAAGGGCATCCTGTTCATAAAGATAGAAGCCGCTATGGGCATTTCCACTCTTTTCAATCAGTGATTTTACCATATAGATCAACGAGGAACCCTCCCGCTCCAGATAGGAGGGTAAAAGTGCCAAAAATGCGTAGTCTGCCGCTGGGCCGTACTGCATTTCAAAGGTTTTAAAAAAACTTTTTTCGTACATCTGGGTACTGGCCACAAAGTGCTTGCTGGTCATGCTTCCGGTAGTGCCGCTGCTGCTAAATATGGTTTCCGCAGCCATATTTTGGGCCATCACGCAGTGGTTCTTAAAAAACTGAATGGGCAGAAATGGGATGTCTTCCAATTGTTTTACGTCGTCTTCCGAAGTGCCCAATAAATCGCAGAATTTACGGTAAACTGGTACGTTTCGGTATTGAAAGCGAAATACCTTGAGTGCCAATTCCTCAAAATTTGGGTTATTTTCAATAGAAAAGATGTCATTCTCGAGCATAATATTGGCCGCGGGATTTTTTCTTTAAAAGTAATGAAATAAAAAAAGCTCCCGCAGAAGCAGGAGCTCTTATAATTAAAAGGTAATTCTACTTATTTTATTACCAGCTTTTTGGTAGAAGCGGTATTTCCTTGTTCAATTTTCATAATGTAAACGCCACTGTTCAGAGCGGAAATGTCCAGGCGCTCCCCGTTAAGGGTTGTTTTTGCCACCATCTTGCCCAGCACGTCAAAAATAGAGATGTTTTTTGCACCGGCTATTTTTGAGGTTACATTTACGTAGCCTTTAGTGGCTGGGTTTGGATAAATAGCGAAAGGATCTGATGAAACTTCGCCAACGCCCACAGTTCCGGAAAAGCTTATGTTGTCAAACCAAAAAGATTCTGCACTTGCATTGGATCGGCCTTCAATAACCAATTGCACCATGGTGTTTGGGGTAAGGTTGGCGGTGGCATTTTGCCACTGCAAAAGGTACTCGCCAGACCCGGAATCAAAAGGTACAAAATCGTCAAGATCGCTACCGGTGGAATTGAAAAGGTCAATTTCCACAGTATTGGTAAGGTCCCTTACGTAAATTCGCAACCTGTCTGAGCCAGATTCGTTCACTGTCCCGTCACCTTCATAGTTTCCATTGGTAGGGGTACTGTTGATAGACAACAGAAAATCCAGCGAAACCACGGGGGAGGCCACTCCGGAAAGGTCTACCTCATCAAACTCCACGATCATGTTTCCGTCAATGTCGTTCATCTGGTAGCCTTTGTCGCCATCGGTAAAAAGTACGGTGGGAGAAGGAGTAAAATCGGTCACGCCCACAAAATCGCCATCGGTAAGGCCTACGTCGGGGGTGTCATAAGGAACATAAGAGGCATTGAAGCCCAGTTCCCCGCCGGTAGATGTGAAGTTTACAAGAGGCTCATCGGTATTGTTGATGAGGTCATGCGCCACATTGGGATCGCCCGTATCGGTATATTTTCCGGGAAAAGCGGCGGGTTCCTCAAAGCTGGTTCCGGCTATTTGTGCAAAAGAAACGGCACCCATCAAAAGAGCCGCAAGTAGAGTAATTTTTTTCATCGATAGAGAAGTGTTTAAGATTGTGTTACAAAGATAAATAAATGTTCGGGTTTACAAAAGTAAAAAATTTATAGCAGGCCACGTCTTAATGCCATCATAAACATTGGCAATTATTATGGGGATGATTTTATTATTGGGCCAAATGCATCAATAAGCCAGCGGACTGTGATACCCCGAAATAATGGTATCTTTAAAACCTGAAAAGCGCAATATCTTCCCATGAAAAAGAAACATATTAAGATCCTTTTGGTCGATGATGAGCCCGATATCCTCGAAATAGTGCGATATAATTTAGTTGCCCAGGGCTATCAAGTGCTAACCGCCGAGAATGGAAAGGAAGCCGTTGCCGCGGCCAAACAATCAAAGCCCCAACTGATATTGATGGATGTGATGATGCCCAAAATGGATGGGATGGCCGCCTGCCAGAAGATTCGGGAAATCCCTGAACTTGCAGATACGGTCATCGCCTTTCTAACGGCCCGGGGGGAAGATTATTCACAAATGGCCGGCTTTGAGGCGGGAGCCGATGATTATATCACCAAGCCCATCAAGCCCAAGGTATTGGTAAGCAAGGTGAAGGCCCTGCTGCGCCGGTTCAGGCATCAGCAAGAGGAGCCTAAAATTATTCTGGGCAACCTTACCATCAATAAGGAGGAATATAAAGTCTTGCTTGATGCCCAAGAGATTGTACTGCCCCGCAAGGAATTTGAACTGCTGGTGCTTTTGGCCTCCAAACCGGGCAAGGTATTTAAGCGTGACGATATTCTGGACCAAATTTGGGGGAGCGACGTGATCGTGGGTGGTCGCACTATTGATGTGCATATCAGGAAATTGCGCGAAAAAATTGGTGATGATAGGTTCAAAACCGTTAAGGGCGTGGGCTATAAATTTGTGAGGTAAACGATGAAGATTCCCAGAAAATATCATTTTGCTGCCGTTAGTTCGTTGCTTGTTGCCTCTATTTCAACGGTGGGCCTTGGCGTGTTTACCTTGGTTTCCGACAAGACTGCCTTTGCTTGGCTGATAGCGTATTTCCTAAGTCTGTGGGTTGTTTCGTTTTTGATCATTCAATATCGGGTTCAGAAACTTATTTATTTCCGTATAAAGAAAATTTACAAGGATGTGCGTGTCCTGAACGAAAGGGATTTTCCCAAACCTTCCGTAACCACCGACTTGGAGGAGCTTACCCGCCAGGTGGAACAGTACGTGAACCACAAAAAACTCGAGATTGAAACACTCAACATACGCGAGAACTACCGTAAGGAGTTTATGGGCAACGTGTCCCACGAATTAAAAACTCCACTCTTTACGGTGCAGAGCTACATATTAACACTCTTGGACGGGGCCCTAAAAGATAAAACCGTGCGGAAGGAATACCTGCGGCGGGCCAATAAAGGGGTGGAAAGGCTTATCTATATTGTAAATGAACTGGATATGATTGCCAAACTTGAGGTGGGCGGGTTGGTGCTGAAAAAAGAGGATTTTGATATTGTTGAACTTATCCAAAATGTGTTTGATCTGTTGGAAATGAAAGCCTCCAAAAAGAATATTTCCCTGGTCTTTGATAAAACCTATGAGCAACCCCTCACGGTACACGCAGACCGGGAACGTATTGAACAGGTGCTTACAAATCTTATCGTAAATTCACTGAAATATGGTAAAACAGACGGCACCACCGAAGTTGGCATAACCGATATTTCCCGAAAAAAGATACTCGTTCGCATTACAGATAATGGCGAAGGTATTTTAAAGGAAAATATGCCGCGCGTTTTTGAGCGTTTTTACCGTGTTGATAAAAGTGGCTCGCGAAAGGAAGGCGGAAGTGGGCTGGGGCTTTCTATTGTTAAGCATATTGTTGAGGCCCATAACGAAAAGATCTATGTAGAAAGCCAGTACGGCATTGGTTCTGAGTTTTCATTTACCCTGGAAAAGGGAAAATAGCTCACCAAACCGCACCTGGGGCCGGGCTATGGTTTTTAAACCCTTATACATGGCTACTTTCCGAAGTTTTTTGTATTTGAATTTTTGTTGTCTGCAAGAGGGTGCTATGCCTAAATCTTTTAATCTTATGGCCAGATATTCCTGTTCGTACTGCCCCGGCGTGGGAATAAAAAAGGCGTCCTTTTGCAAAATGGTGAGATCCATTATAGAGGTATAGCCTGGCCTGCAAATCACCAGTTTACTTTCATTGATGGTATTCTCAAGTTGTGTGCTTTCCATGAAATTCACCATTTCAATATTGCCGTGGGTATCCCAATTCTGCTGGGGTTCTATTACCCCACGAACCATTATTGTCCTTTCCTTTCTGTTCCGAAGCTTTCTTTTGAGAATTTCCTCCAGCTGGCTGCGTTGGGGTTCGGGGCCCGAAAGGAGGACAAGGATGTCTATGTGCTTTTCGAGCTGCCGGGGTTCCATCCGGCTCAAATACCCAATGTACTTTATTTTTGGGTCGGTTTTTTTCAAATGGCCCAACCTTCCGCTTAGGTTTCTGATTTTTTCGGCCACATCTGGAACCCAGCATTCGTCAAATTTCCCTATTATTTTTTGGTGCATTCTACTGCTCAGGGCACTCGAGTTTCCCGATAATACCTGGAGCTGGTGGGTTATGTAAACACAAGGCACTGCCTTGTGGCGCACGCCTGGGCGGTTATCACTTATAATGCCACTTACCCTGCCGCTGGCTACCAATTGGGCGGTGATTCTTTTTTCGGCAGCCATGGTTTTTAAAAAATGCGGAAGTTTCAACAATAGTTTCCACTTAAAATTTCGGCCTTTCCGCGGATATTCGATATTGTAGCCCGGAAGGACGATCGCCTTAAGGTCGGGAAATTCCTTCTGAAGCAACAAAAGCGACGGCCCATCAGAGGCGAGCAATACGTCAAAATGATGCTCCCTAAGGGCACGGATTATGGGAATGCAGCGCGTCGCATGGCCCAAACCCCAATGAAGTGGTGCTACCAGTATAGTCCTCTTTTTTGGCACAAAACAAAGGTAACGATAATTGTCACCGCACTATAATTGGTTACTTTTGCCAAAAATCGCAATATTTTGGGAAGCAAAAACAAATTAAAACGGTTTAAGGAAAACGAAACTTTTCAAAACGTGGTTCAGCCTACCCGCCAGGAGGTACTTAATGGAGACTTTAATCTAAAAGGACAATGGCGAAGCCGCTTTTTCAATAATGAAAACCCTTTGGTCCTTGAATTGGGCTGTGGCAAGGGCGAATATACCGTAAACCTGGCCCATGCCCATCCCGAAAAGAATTTCCTGGGAATAGATATCAAGGGAGCCCGCTTTTGGCGCGGGGCAAAAACCGCTCTTCAGCAAGGTCTGGCCAACGTGGGGTTTTTGCGGTCGCAAATTGAATTGGTAGATCGTCTTTTTGGCGAAAATGAGGTTGACGAAATATGGATCACCTTCCCCGATCCGCAGATAAAGTACAAACGCACCAAACACCGGTTGACCAATGCCGATTTTTTAAAAAAATACAGAAAAATACTCAAGCCCACGGGCCATATCCACCTCAAGACCGATAGCGAATTTATGCACGGCTACACCCTAGGCTTGCTTCACGGGATGGATGAGGATATCGAGTATGCCCATCACGATGTTTACGGCAGCCATGGGGCGCCAAAAGAGGTGACGGGCATCCAGACCTTTTATGAAAAACAATATCTCGAGGCCGGAAAAAAAATAACCTATATCCGCTTTAAGTTCCGTTAGGGATAATTTCTGTATATTCACAAAAACAACCGCCTGTTGATGGCTCTTTTCTACAACTTTATCATTGGGTTTCTCGGGTCATTTATTGGAGTGCTTCCGCCTGGCCTCATCAATATGTATGCTGCCAAGATAAGCATGGAGGAGGGAAGGAGCAAGGCCCTTCTTTTTTCGGTGGGGGTTTGCCTTACGGTTATGCTCCAGACTTTTGTTGCCCTTATATTGGCGCGTTATATAGGAAAGCATCCCGAGGTGGTGAGTATGTTGCAGAAAGTGGCCTTGGGTATTTTTATAAGCCTCACGGTATATTTCATCTTTATTGCCAAAGATACCCGACGGGAAATTCCTGATCACGAACGGAATTCCAAAAAGAACCGGGTGTTTTCGGGCGTTTTCATTGCAGCGCTCAACCTTTTGCCGCTTCCATACTGGATGTACCTGAGCATAACTTTTTCGGCTTTTGGCATCTTTTCCTTTTCACAGCCAGATATATGGATAGCCGTTCTTGGCTCTGGTCTCGGTACCTACGGAAGCCTGGCATTGTACGTCCAGTTTTTTCGGCCGAAGGAGCATTCCCAAAAATTGAGTTTAAACATGAATTATGTCATCGGCATTATCACGGCCGCTATTTCCATAATTACCTTGTTGAAAATTTTAAGGGAAATATAATATGTCAGACTCCAGTTTTTTTGAGAAGGTATATCAGGTTACCAAACAGGTTCCCTATGGCCGGGTGACCTCTTATGGGGCCATTGCCAAATATTTGGGTGCTGCCCGTAGTGCGCGCATGGTGGGCTGGGCCTTAAACAACAGCAATAAGCACGATGTTCCCGCCCACAGAGTGGTAAACCGAAAAGGTTTGCTCACGGGCAAGCACCACTTTCCGGGGACCAACCTTATGCAACAGCTTCTGGAAAATGAAGGCATTGAAGTGGTCAATAACCAAGTCCAGGATTTTGATCGTCTTTTCTGGGATCCGCGCAAAAACCTTTCTTAGCAAGGGAATTTTATGAGTTGTCGCTCAATTCTCTTTGCTATCCCCTACCCAAAAAATAGATTACCCGCCAACTTTTTTTGATTTCCGAAAACGCACGAAAATCTGAAGATCTTTTCTTTCCAATACTGCCAACTATCACTGAAAACTGCCAACTAATTTTAGTATATTTGCACTTTAGAATGAATCTAAATATTGTATTTCAATCATGAGTATTTCAAAACAGGATATCCTGAAGGCACTTGAAACTGTAACCGTTTCCGGTGAGGGTAGGGATATGGTTTCCAGCGGGGCGGTACAGAACGTTGTCACCTTTGCCAATGAGGTAGTGGTAGACTTAAAACTTTCTACGCCGGCCCTTCACATAAAAAAACGCGCCGAGGCCGATATTGTAAAAACCATACATGACAAAGTAGATGCCGGTGCCAAAGTACAGGTGAATATTAAGGTAGAGGCTCCGGCCAAGCCCAAAAACCCCAATTTGATCAAAGGAAAGCCCATTCCCGGCATCCAGAATATTATTGCCGTGGCTTCCGGAAAGGGTGGGGTGGGCAAATCTACCGTAGCGGCAAACCTGGCCGTAACCCTGGCCAAGATGGGCTTTAAGGTTGGGGTGCTCGATGCCGATATTTACGGGCCATCCATTCCTATTATGTTTGACGTGGCCATGGAAAAGCCGCTTTCAGTCAATGTGGGCGGCAAGAGCAAGATGAAACCAATAGAAAATTATGGGGTCAAGATTCTCTCCATTGGCTTTTTCACACAGCCCGACCAGGCCGTAATCTGGCGTGGGCCCATGGCGGCCAAGGCACTCAACCAGCTTATTTTTGATGCCGCCTGGGGCGAACTTGATTTTATGCTTATCGACCTTCCTCCGGGAACGGGCGATATCCATTTAAGTATTATGCAATCCTTGCCCATCACAGGGGCCGTAGTGGTTAGCACCCCACAAAACGTGGCCCTGGCCGATGCCCGAAAGGGTGTGGCCATGTTTAGACAGGAAAACATAGACGTGCCCGTGCTTGGCATTATTGAGAACATGTCTTATTTCGTGACCGAGCCCGTGACTGAGGGCATGGAAGAGAGCAGGCATTATATATTTGGAAAGGAAGGCGCCAAACATTTGGCAGAAGATTTGAAGGTACCGTTCTTAGGGGAGGTCCCGCTGGAGCAAAGCATTCGCGAAGCCGGTGATTACGGCAGGCCCGCCGCTTTGCAGACGGCAACCTCAACAGAGTCGGCCTTTGAGGAAGTTACCAAAAATGTGGTGGCCGAAACCGTGCGCCGCAACGAAAATCTTCCCCCAACCGAAGCGATCAAGATTACCACCATGGCCGGATGCAGTGCCGTAAAAAAATGATATGACAACCCAGGAATTGACAACAAAGGTAGAGGAAGCCCTAAATGAAATACGCCCGTTTCTACAAAACGATGGCGGTGATATTTCACTGGTTTCCATTGAGGACGATAAAGTGGTCAATGTACGGCTGATGGGCGCCTGTGTAGGCTGCTCGGTCAACCAGATGACCCTAAAGACGGGAGTGGAAATGACCATTAAAAAATATGCTCCGCAAATTGAGAAAGTTGTCAACCTTTCGCTTTAATGACGATGGTCATTTACTATTGCGGGTTTCAACAGTATTTTTGAAAAAAAGAAAGAGAGAGGCTTTTCATGATTAAAACAGATATTCTCATCATTGGCGCGGGCCCCACAGGGCTCTTCGCCGTTTTTGAAGCAGGATTGCTCAAACTCAAATGCCACTTGATCGATGCGCTGCCCCAAGCCGGCGGTCAATGTGCCGAAATTTATCCCAAAAAACCCATTTATGATATTCCGGGCTTTCCGGAAATACTGGCCGGAGAGTTGGTGGACAATCTCATGAAACAGATTGCACCCTTCCAGCCCGGCTTTACCCTGGGCGAGCGGGCCGATACCATTGAAAAACTGGACGACGGCACCTTTATAGTCACTACAGACAAAGGTACCAAACACCGCGCTCCTGTCATAGCCATTGCCGGTGGGCTGGGCAGTTTTGAGCCCCGCAAACCACCAATTTCCAATCTGGCCGATTTTGAGGATAAAGGCGTGGAATACATCATCCGCGATCCCGAAATGTACCGCGGCAAAAACGTGGTCATTTCCGGTGGAGGCGATTCGGCACTTGACTGGAGCATCTTTTTGACCGATGTGGCCGCCAGCGTAACCCTAGTGCACCGTAGAAATGAATTTAGGGGCGCTCTTGACAGTGTGGAAAAAGTTCAGGAACTCAAAAACCTGGGCAAAATAGAATTGCTCACCCCCGCCGAGGTTGTTGGCCTTGTAGGGACCGATTCTTTGGAAGAAGTGGTTATAAAGCGGGGGGCGGAGGTTTTTAACCGCGAGTGCGACCATTTTGTACCGCTTTTTGGTCTTTCGCCAAAATTGGGACCCATTGCCGATTGGGGCCTCGAAATTGAGAAAAACGCCATCAAGGTCGATAATTCCCTCGATTATCAGACCAATATTCCAGGCATCTACGCCATAGGCGATATCAACACCTACCCCGGGAAGCTGAAGCTCATTTTATGTGGCTTCCATGAGGCCACCCTTATGTGCCAGAGTGCGTTCCAGCGAATTTTTCCAGACAAACGGTATGTTATGAAATACACCACCGTGGGTGGGGTACAGGGCTTTGACGGCAGCAAGAAGGAAGCCCCAAAGGCGGTAGTCAAAGCTATAGATTAGTAAGTTTTTCCCTTTGCGGAAATCTGAAAATGTGCTCGGCCTTTTCATATTAAATTAAAAAGGATATCCTATCCCAAAATTGAAAACGGTATCGTTGAGCCTAAAATCGAAGCGTTCTCCTTTGGGAAGGCCAGGATCGTGGAAGGGGGCGGCAAAATCAAACCGGATAACGAAGCCCTGCACATCTACCCTCAATCCTATTCCCGCCCCCATTCCGAGTTGGCTGATAAAACTGGATGTAAATTTGTCTTCGTAGTCGTAGATCTCGTTGCCTTTGGAGTTCCACACATTTCCGGCATCGGCAAAAACGGCACCCTTAAAATAAGAGATAATCGGGAAGCGGTACTCCAGATTGGCCTCCAGCCGAATATTTCCCGTACGGTCAAAATAATTTAGCTCCGGATTGTCCTTGTCACTAAAGGTGCCAGGGCCCAAGGCACGAATCCTAAACGCACGAACACTATATGGCCCGCCGGAATAATATTGCTTTACGTAGGGCATGACCTCACTATTGCCATACGGATAGCCGTAACCGCCAAAGAGACGGGTTGCGATTACCTGCTCGCCCCCAAGTTTCAGATGGTATCTGAAATCAATATCAGCCTTGACATATTGGGCATATTCCATCCCCAGAAAGGATTTTCTTTCGTTCTCTCCCTTCTTGCCAAAAAGACTTATGCTATTGCCGGCAATATCGAAGTTGCCATTAAAGAAAAATTGGTTTCGTTTTTGGGCATCAAGCATTCCATTATAGGTGAAGGAATACATTCCGCCAGAGATAAATTGTTGTTCAAAACTTCGCTTTAAAAATGGGTTTCGGTCCAGGATGGAATCAAACCTTTTTGAGCTGTTCATCAATTTGGTATAGGTGATGGAGATAGGTGTAATTTCGTGGGTAACATATTTATTGGCCTGCCATACATACCCAAAGCTTCCCGAGGCGGAGAAAAGGGCGTACAGCTTGGTCCGGCTCAGGTAATCAACCCCAAGCCCGATCTTGGTTTTGGGAATATCGTACTCAAAAAAATCGGTGTCTATCTTTAGGGGGAAAAGCACCCGGGGAAAAATTAGATCATTCTGAAGCCCAAGTTCAATACTGCTGTTGCCGCTCTCGTTGCCCCCGCCTCCGGCCTGGAATTCATACCCGAATTTGGCGGTGGTATTTAGCGTTTCCCCACCTTCAAACAAGTTGCGGTTGCTATAGGTAATGGCAAGGCCCGGACCTGCAAAATTATTTGATTTTGAAACGGCTTGCAGCTCTACCCTGATAGCGCGTTTGTTGAGAGGTGAGAGATAAACGTTGGCCTCCAACAGTCCTAGGCTATCGCCCCGAATAGAATCCTTCTCATTATATTGAATATTTACAAATTTATAGGCGCCAATGGTACTTAGCCTTCGGGCGGTGTTGCGGGAGATTTCGGGATTGTAGTTTTGTCCTTCTTCCAAAGTGATAAACGGATCGAGCCTTTTGGGTTTAAAAAAATCCTCGCTGTTGATATAATTTTTTTCCTGAAAGCGCACTTTGTCCCGCACCGTGCTGTCCTCCACATTGTAGTTGGCATAAACGTTTATTTCGGATATGCGATACGGAACCAATGATTTCTTTGGCGTTTCTTTTTTCAGCCGGAGGAAAAGGTCAAATTTTTTGGTATCGTATTGGTTCGTATCGGCTTCAAACAATAGAAAACTTGGGTTAAAATTATAATATCCCTTTTGCTTCAGATCACTATCTATTCGTTCGCGCTCCAGTTTAAGGTTGGAAAGGTCAAACCGCATCCCGTCGGTAAGTTTTGTGTCGGCAACACTTTGTTTTATCTGGGAATAAATTGGTTGGGGCAGGCTGTCAACCTGATAACTTTTCATACGGTAAGGGGTGGGCACCCTAAGGGTGTATGTAACGGAAGCTTCTTTCTCGGTCTCCTCAAATTCGGAATTGGCGCGGCTGTAAAAAAATCCGCGGTTCTCCAGCCGGTTGATGAGGATTTCCTCCACGTCATAAGGTCTTACATCACTTTGGTACACGGGCTCTTCGCCTATGCGTTTATAAAAAAACCTATTGATAAATCCCGGATGCTCCTGTTGCATTTTGTAGTAGAAATAAAGCCCCGGCCGCATTCCCAGAAACTTCTTGTTGGGTTTTGGACGGAGCGCCTCCTCCAGAACCGATGTTAATTGGCCCTTGTTTGCAATGGTGGAATCGCTCTCGATCTTTATTTCGGCCCCTGTGTAAAGACGTTTGTCCTCGGGGATGAATTTTTTTACCGAACAGGCTTGCAGCAGGGCCGCTATTGCGAGGATCGTTATGCTTGTGTTGAAATTGTTTTTCATTCGCTTTCGTTCTCTTTATTGTCCGGGCTTTCATTTTTCAGGTCGTTATATGGTTTTTCCATCTTTTCCGCTTCCAGGCGCTCCTTTTTTTTCTTTTCTTTTTCTTTGGCCTTTTGGCGGTCATTCTTTTCCTTTTCGGTCACGCCGTGCAGTAAGGCATCCCAGAGTTCGTCAAACTTGTTGAACTCCTGGGTGAAGATCAAGGCTATGCCGCTCACTATGGTCTGGCCGTCAATTACGTTTTCGTATTCATTGCGTCTAAAACCCTTTAAGCGGTAGCGTCCATTTTCGGTAAGGAGATATTCCAAGCTTACATTTCCAATTAAAGGAGTTGGCTCGTTGGTAGAGGAGCTTCCCTGTAAATCGACCTCGCTGCCCACGCGAACTATCAACCTGTCATCAAATAATTTTTTTTGTGCGGCTATATCTAGCTGGGTGCGTTCCTGAGGTGTTTCTCCCTGGTAGTCTGTGTAACTGTCCAGCCCAAAATCCAATTCAACACCTGTCTTGCCCAGCAGTTTGTCTGAAAACACATTCAACTGGTCTGAAATGGCATCGTTGAGGTTATCGCGAGCCACCGAGGCAAAACCGCCACGGCTTCCATCGCTGCCGGGTTCGGGATAAAAACGATTAAGGACCAAGAGGGAGAATACTTGCCGGTTCAGTTCGCCTTCCTGCTGGTTTACCTGTTGGATGCGGCCATACACCTGCCCGCCAATGGCACCTTGTTCCCCCTCGGGCATATCCAGATCAAATGATATTTTTGGTTTTTCCAATTCCCCGTCAACATTCAGATAAACGTAAAACGGCAACACTTGTCGGTATTTGCCCTTTACCGCCGGGTCGGCTCCCGAACTAATGGGAGCCATAAGAGCAGAGGCAGAGGCTTCTACCTTATATACGGCCTTGATGTCGAGCTTGGCATCAAAAGGGTCGCCGTTCCAGCTTACCCTGCTTCCCGATACCAAATCAAAACGGCGGTTTACAAGGTTGTAAAGGTTCATTTCATAATGGCCGCCGGCTATTTCATATAGACCGCTAAGGGCCATTTGTCCGTTCGGGTTCATGGAAAAGTTAAAGTCACCATCGCCATATACCTTAAAATGGTCACCGGTTTCCTGGTCAATAACAATATTGACCTTGGCATCTTTGGCAATCTTTAAATTGGCTTGTATATCGAGCCCTGTGAGCGTAGTGGTTTCTTCATCGGTGCGGGTAAGGACGGCATCGGGATCTTCCCGGTTCACGAAAATTACCACCCCATCCCGTTCCTCAATGGCCACAGTGGCCGATGGCAACACATAGGTAAGGTCGGTATTGTTGCCTACGGTTATGGAGGCGTCCAATTTTGGAATGTTCAGGTCGCCGGTAAGTTTGGCATTGGCGTCAAACATGGCTTTTCCGTAAAGGAAATCATTATCTTCTTCGGAAGCATCCAAAACCTGAAAATCGTCGGCATAAATGCTGAGGTCGAAAGTTGGGTTTATAAAATTCTCTGTGCCTATGGTTCCTGACAAAACCAGTTCGTTCCTATTTTGGTCAAGCACGGTAAAATTATGGAGGAAGAGCCCCTTGTTTTTTATTTGCAGATCTTCGCTGCGCAGGGTGAAGGGGGCATTGAGTTTTGCAACCGTAAAGGAAGCGTCTTCAAAATGGAGGTTGCCCTTATATTTGGGCTTGGCGGTGGTGCCGGTTATTTTGAAATGTCCCGAAAATGTGCCTTTCCCATTTTTTATTTCCCCCAAGCTGAAACCTTCCATTGCTTCCATCTTCACCTCGTTCAGGTCAAGATCGAGATTTAATGTGCCTTCCTTGGGGCCAGCCACATATCTGCCTTCGGCATCCAGATCTACGGCCCCGTCTTTTATGGCCAATTGGGTGGTGTAAATATTCCCCCCTTCCGAGTCTGCCCTGAGGCTCAGGGTACCGAGATCTACATTGAGCATATTGAGATGGTTTATGGCTAGGTCTGCCATGATCCCGGTGCTGCCAAAGGGTTGAATAATGGCAATATCGCCATTTACGGAACCCGTGGCCAGTTTCTCCTCCGGGTTCAGGTAATTCAGGATTTCGCCCAATTTAAAATTCCCAAAACGGATGGCCGCATGGTCTCTGGATACGTTGGGCAGTTGATGGGTCAGGCTGAACTGCTCGTCGCCATTGCTGAAGGTGAAATTATCAAAGAGCAAGGCTTTTGGGGTAATTAGCATTTCATTATTATCGGGTACCGTCCAATGGTTCTGGTTTAGCATCAGGCTATCTGGCAGGACGTGAAACCTTAATCTCTTTGCAGTACCGCTCAATTGCGACTTAATGCGGGTAAAGACACTGTCATTGTGTACGGCGGTAAAGGCCAATTGGAGCGTATCACCCTGTTGTTGGCCCGACAACTTGGTTTGTGGAATAGCCAAAGGATCGGCCTGGAGCCTATCAAACTTAAGGTCGAAGCCAAATTTCTCCTTATCGGTGGCCATGGCAAAAGACAGGCTGTCAAGCTGGGAGCTGCCATAGACGATTTGTGGGGCCGTTATCCTGGCCTCAAACTGTCGTTCTTTTTCGTTAAAGTATGCAGCCAGTTTAATCGTATCCAGTTCCTTTACATTTACCAAGAATACTTTATTGAGTACAGGGGCTTGGGCAACCCGGCCAATAACTTTGAGTTTTACGGGGCGTGAAATGGTGTCGGTATTGGGAAACTTTCGGGTAAAATAGCTGTCAATATGCTTTTCTAGGGCGGTGGCAAAGGTTTCGGGATCGGTGTTGCTCTCCAGACTTAATTGTACAATCTTATTATCCACCCAGATTGAAGTGGTATCACTGCGCACGTGGGCCGTGGCGAGCACATCGCCGAGGAGATAGGCGCGGTCGTCATAAACAACCACCCCATCCCCTATGGTGGCGATAACGTCAAAACCGTCCTTGTTGCCCTCAAAATCGGCATCGAGTTTTAGGGCTGTACGCACGTCGCGATCCATCACGCCAATGGCCTGCAGGTTCACTCCCTTTACATTCAGGTGTACGCTAAACTGTGGGGCAATTGAGTCGAGCTGAATTTCTGAATCCAACTTTAGGTCAATGTTATGGTCTTTGTAGGCGGTAGAAATATTTCCTTGGCCATTTTTTATCTTTCCCTCAATGTCCCAATCCTCGATGGCATAGTCTTGAAACTTGAAATTGTGGATGGTGGCATCCAAAGTGGCATCAAGGCTGTTGATATCGCTTCCGCTGCCTTTTGTTTTTAGGGAAAGGCTCAGGCTTCCCAGCGCATCGTCACCCAAAAGCTTGTTGAGCTGGTATTCCTCGATTTGTACGTCGGCGTCAAATGCGATGCCGCCATTATTCCTAAAGTGACCGTCAATGCTGGCAATTCCCTGTGAGGTGGTGATCTTGGCATCGGCGTATATGTCTTCCAAATTGCCGCGGGCCTGGCCTTGAATGGCAATATCTTCCGGCAGGTTTACGCCCAGATCCTTCTCGCTTACAAATTGGGTAAGATCTTCCTTTACGGTAATGGCCTCAAACTGCGGAAGATTGAAAGCAAGTCTATCGGGCTGGGTGGCATTTTTTACCGTACCATGAGCCGAAATGCGGGTGCTGCTTCCCCAATTCACTAGTAAATTGGGAATAGTTATACTGCTAAGGTAGCCATTGGCCTCTAGATGGCCACTTAGTGGCTTTTGGCTTAGTGCCTTCAGATAATCATTTTCCCTTAAACTGGGTTGAAAACGAAATATATCTTTTAAATTCAACCGAAAAGCCGGAAACTTGGCCGCGATCTTTGAAGTTTGTGGAGACCCTATAAATGTGGCCAAATTTTCATACTCCATCCTAACTTTTCCCTTTAAGGAATTGTTGTTTAGCGCCATTTGTAGCTGCTCCAAATTGATATATTGGTCCGTGGCCTCCAGCTTTACTGCAAGCTGCTTCAAATTGAGCCCCGAGCCTTCCTGAAATTGAAGCTCTTCCAAATTAAGGCCAGCCCTTTTATCTTTTAGATAAATATCGTTGGCCTGAAGGTGTAGATTTTCCAGGGAAATGGCGTTGGCATTAAACCGCCCGGGCTTTACTTCTTGGTTTGCTGCCCAATAGCGTATCCTGTTTCCGCCAAGGTCAATCCTGTCTGCGCTTAGCCGGAAATCGGGCCAATCAAATTTCTCGATATCTTCCTCGGCCTCTTCTTTTATTTCTTCAGCAGTCTGGGCTATGGCGTTTTCCTTGGCCTGTATATGCAGCTGCACGATGGAGTTGTTAAGATTGAAATCGCCCACGACTATTTCGTTATTGGGCAAATCGGCTTTTTCCAGTTGCAAAAACAGATCGCCAATTTCCAGATCGGCGGTCAGGTTATCGGGCTGCGAGCTATAATCAACAAAAACGTTTTTCAATTGTAGGTCCTCCAGTTGGAGATAGGGCAGGGGAACATCGTCACTTTCGGGCTGTGGGGGCACGGTGCTTTGGTGGTAAACGATACGGGAATTGCTGATTTTGGCACTTTCGGCCCTGAAATCCATCTGTTGCAGATCGGTTTTTTTCATCTCAAGGTCCAGTTTTCCCACCTTAAATTGGCTGTCAATGCCCAAGACCGAATCGTTGAACACCACATTAAAATCTGAAAGGTGTATCGCGCCCAAGACAATTTCGGGCGGAGCCGAAGTGGTATCGGCAGCAACCTGGGTGGTATCTGAAGGGGCAAAGGCATCCATTAAAAACTGAAAATTGTACCCACTTGCCGAATCCTTTCGCACAATATTGGCGCGCAGGCCTTCCCAAGAAAGGTAATCTATGCCTATGGAATTCCCTTTGATGAGCGGAAGCAGCGGGATGTCTGCCTCCAGTTTTTTGGAATAGACCAGGGTATCGCCTTTCTTGTCTTCCAGGTACAGCCCTTTCAGCAGTATGTTGCCATCAAAAGTAATGA
>CAYSLM010000007.1:0-7879 GCA_964431895.1 uncultured Aequorivita sp. | reverse complement strand
TTGTCGATGGCCACCTCGGTCCCGGTCTTGTTGGAAACGTATTTCACCGCCCGTTGCACTATGATGTTTTGCCCCCAGGGACTGCGGATGAAAAGAAGGAGCAAAAGAATCAAAACCACCAGACTTCCTACAATCCATCCAATGATCCGAAGGATCCTATGTTTTTTTTTCTTCTTTTCTTTTTTCTTTTCCAAAGCGAAAGCGGCTGTTTCCCAAAAATAGGAAAATTATGGTTCCTAAACCGGTGCCTTTGCCATTACCCGTGCGCTTTCGGGCTAAATTTGTGTTAAATTTTTCCTCTTTGGACAAGGGAGAGGCTACAGGCCTTTCGTCTAATTTTCAATATTGTCTTGTATTCCTAATCATTTTTAACCGAAAAAAAATCTGCTATTTGTATTTTTGAGGGCTGAAGAAAAGAGCTGCAATAAGTATTTCCGGTTAAAATTTCTCAGGATTTCCTTAGATTGAAACCCGCTCCAAAATCAACCGATAATGAAGGACATAAAAATAACGGTCACTGACCGCCAAGGGGTAAAACACCAAGTAGATGCCACAACCGATCTGAACATGAATATGATGGAAGTTATCCGCTCCTACCAGCTGGCTCCCGAGGGCACCATTGGCATTTGTGGAGGCATGGCCATGTGCGCCTCCTGCCAGTGCTATATTGAAAGCGACCATCCCCTCCCGGACATGGGCCAGGACGAAGACCTGATGCTATCAGAAGCCTTTCACGTGCAGGACAACAGCCGGTTGAGCTGTCAGATTTTTATCACCGAAGCCCTCAATGGTCTCGAGGTTACCTTGGCGCCAGAATCTTAACGCTTTATTTTTTTCCAAAATCCCTAATGAATCACATCGCTGCAGATGGAAAAGGGAAATTGATTTCAAAAAAAACTGCCATTTATTTGTATTAAGTCTAAATAAGATTTAATTTCGTGCCCTAAATTTTCAAAATGAAGGGATTTTTTATGTCTTGTGCCCTGATGCTTTCAGGGAGTGTTTTTTGCCAAACCGTGATGGATTCCTCTGCGGTGGCCCAACTCAAAAAGGAAATAAAACAGGAACTGCGCGCCGAGATGAGGGCCGATTCCTCCCTTCAAAAAGCACCCGTGTTTAGCTTTAAGAATTTCAGTTTAAAAGGCTATGGGGCCATGAACTATTATCATTTTGACTTTGATACCGATCCGTCACTAAAGGACAAAATAGACCTGGAACGATTAAACCTGTATCTGGGCTATTCCTTTACGGAAAACATAAGTTTGAAATCTGAAATAGAATTTGAACACGGCGGTACCGGAGCTTCCATCGGGTACGACACCCAAGAGGAATTTGGTGAGTTTGAGGACGAAATTGAGAAAGGCGGCTCGGTAAAACTGGAGCAACTCTACGTAGATTTTAAGATTGCACCATATTTTAACGTCAGGGCCGGCCGCATGAAAGTGTATTTTGGAATTACCCAAAAATTGGACGAGCCCACATCCTATTTCACCACCTACCGTCCCGAAATGGAAAATGAAATCCTTCCGTTGGGCTGGTATGAAAACGGAATTTCCTTCTACGGCACCTTCGCCAAACGGTTTTCGTATAAAGCATATATTGTGAGCGGTCTGGATGCTTCGGGGTTTTCCTCCCGTGGCTGGATAAAAAATGGCTACCAACAACGATTTGAAATGAACAATGCCGAATCATTCGCCTTTGCGGGGCGTTTGGACTATCACTTTGGTACCAATGACCACACGTTTATTGGAATCGCGGGCTATGTAAACGATGCAGCTGCCAACCGCCCCAAAAAAGATATGAAACAAAGTGCCTATGTAACAATGGTGGAGGGCCACGTGAGCTATGACGAAAAAAACCTGCGCTTCAATGCCGTTGCCCTGTATGGTAATTTGGAAAACTCAGATATTGTATCCCAAAAAAATGCCAACCTTTCCAACAATCTTGGGGTAAAGCGGACTCCCGTGGGCAAAAATGCCTTTGGAGTTTCGGTTGAAGCTGGTTATAACGTTTTGCCACTATTGGTCGCAAATACTTCCCAAAAACTGTATCCCTTCCTCCGTTATGATTATTACGACACCATGCAGGATGTAGAAGGTGCTATCGTTAAAAATCCGCGGTGGGAGCGCAGCGCCATCACTGGCGGCCTCAATTGGTTTGTGCACCCACAGATTGTTGTGAAGGCGCATTATTCAGACAGGAAATTGGGCTCGGAAAATTACGATCCGTCCACGCTGCAATTTACCGGTAGCAAACAACACGAAAAAACATTCTCGGTCGGAATAGGCTTCACTTTTTAAACCATTCAAATAATCAAATAAAAACCTAAAATGAAAAAATCAATCTTTATTCTCGCTTTGGCAACCACAATTCCTTTCGGTTTTACCAGTTGCAGCGACAATGACCCGCCAGCGGAAACCCCTGAAAACAACGACGCCCTCTATGCGGCAGTCCTAAAAGATGTTTCGCTAAACGTAATTACCGAAACCTACAACCAATTATATACCAATGCCACCGCACTTGAATCTGCCGCTGCTTCCCTAAGCGTAGGTGACGAGGCTGCACTTGATAATGTAAAACAGAAATGGCAGGATACCCGCGCCCCCTGGGAAGAATCAGAAGGATTTCTGTACGGGCCGGTTGATACCGAAGGCATTGACCCCGCCATCGACTCTTGGCCGGTAGATGTAAACGCCATCAATAACATCCTCAACAGTGGTCAGGACATTACCCCCGCGCTATTGGAAAGCAACAACGAGGCCCGTGGATTCCACACCCTTGAGTATTTCTTTTGGGGATTGGACGGCAACAAGACCGCAGCCGATCTCACCAGCCGGGAATTGGAGTACATCCAGGCTGCCGCATCTGACCTGCGCGCCAAGACCGAACAATTATATTTCGGCTGGTTGCCATCGCAGGGCAATTTTGCAGCCAATTTCATCAATGCCGGGGAAAGCGGATCGATCTATACTTCAAAGAAAAATGCACTTTCTGAAATTGCTGAAGGTATAACCATTATCGCCGATGAGGTGGCCAACGGAAAAATTGAGGAACCTTTAAACGGAAACAACGGCAACCCAAAGCCTGAGGCCGAAGAGTCGCGCTTCAGCAACAATTCAAAACTGGATTTTGCCAACAACATCCGCAGTATTGAACATATTTATCTGGGCGATTTCAACGGTGTACAGGGCAAGGGGCTTACCGATATTGTAAGTGCCGAAAACGCTACCCTCGATACCGATATTAAAGCCGCTATTTCCGAAGCAATTCTTGCTATTGAGGCTATTCCCGGAACGTTTACCCAAGCCATTTTTGACAACCGTGCCGAGGTGGAATTTGCCCAAGGAAAAGTGCTTGATCTACTAAACAAATTGCAGTCAGAACTGGAGCCTTTTATCTCCAATTTAGAATAAATGCTATGGCCGGACCGTCTCTTTGGATGGTCCGGCATCATTCCATAAAATATGCATAAAATGAAGCATTATCGTTTTGCCCTCATCGGTTTGACGCTCGTTTTGGCCTCTTGCGCCAAAGACAATGACACTGAATATGAACCCTTGCCAGAATTGCAGGCGCGGCGGATGGCCGGTGGCGAAACGACGGTTTTTTTAACCTCCAGTAATGCTTTCAGTACCCCGGCACCCAATCTTTCCGGTTCCAAGCTCGATTTTCACTTAGACGGCGATTTTCAGTTTGAGACCGTATTTGTTTCGGCACCAGCACCGGTAAACAGTGGTGTGGGGCCTATTTTTAACAATTCGTCCTGTATTGGCTGCCACCCCAAAGATGGCCGCGCGCCTTTTCCCAATGACATCAACAGTTTGAGTGGCTTCTTTTTAAGGGCTAGTATGCCGGGCATAGGTGAAAACAATACGTCCATTCCCGTTCCGGGATTTGGGGAACAGATACAGAACCATGCCATTTTTGGCTACGAACCTGAGGCAAAGTTTCACGTTACCTATATGCCCATAGTTGAGACTTTTGCCGATGGAACGCAAGTTACGCTCCAAAAACCTACCTATTCGCTGATCGATACCTATATTCCCTTTCCTGCGGAAGCGCAATTGTCGCCACGTTTGGCGTCGCCGGTCTTTGGGCTTGGACTTTTGGAGGCCATTCCGGAATATTATATTTTGGCCAACGAAGACGTAAACGATGCCGATGGCGACGGAATTTCGGGCAAGGCCAACTACGTATTCGACCATCGGTCCAATTCGATGCAGCTGGGCCGTTTTGGTTGGAAGGCGAACACTGCCAGCATCATGGAGCAATGCGCTGGGGCTTATGTACACGATATGGGCGTGACCAATCCGCTATTTCCTTTTGAAACGGGTTATGGTCAAACCAATGGCAGCGACGGCATGGGCGACGATCCCGAAATTTCACAGGCATTGCTGGACGAAATCACTTTTTACTGCCAGACCTTGGGCGTTCCGGCACCCCGAAATCTGGATGACGAGGGCGTAAAACGTGGCGCGGCCCTGTTTGAGCAGATTCAATGCGCCAAGTGTCATATCCCAAAGATGATTTCTGGCGATTTTCCCGTGGCCGAGGTGGCCAACCAAACCTTTTACCCCTATACCGATATGCTGCTGCACGATATGGGCGAGGGGCTTGCCGATAACCGCGCCGACTTCCTGGCCGATGAACGCGAATGGCGCACCAGACCCTTGTGGGGCATTGGGCTTACTCAAGTTGTTAACGGCCATACCGATTTTCTGCACGATGGAAGGGCAAAAAATATTACTGAAGCTATACTATGGCACGGCGGCGAGGCGGAGGCTTCCAAAGAAAAATTCAAGAATCTTTCGGCTTCGCAGCGGGAGGACCTTTTGAAATTTATCAATTCGCTTTAATAATCAGCATCTTTTAAAATGCTTTTCGCGTTCGGGAAGAGCATTTCCACAAATTTGCGATAGGCTTTTTTGGAAGGGTGCAAACCGTCTGAAGCCACCAAAGCCGAATCTTTCAGACCGTTTTGTGTAATGGGCGTAATGTTTATAAAACGGACGCCCTTTTCGTTTGAAATTTTTTCCGCGAAAGCGTTATATTTTTTCAGTTCCGAAGTAATTTTTTCGGCCTTGCCCGAGCTTTGCCCAAAAGGCGTAAATGCATAATCGGGAATCGATAGTACGATTACTCTGTTTGTATTTCCTTACGCAAAATCAATTGCCCTGTTCAACAATTCGGGAAATTCTTCTTCGTAAAGTGAAAATGGTTTTCCTTGGTATTGATTGTTTACGCCAATCAACAAAGTAACCAAATCGTAATCTTTTGAAGGAGTTTCAGCGGCTATTGCCGTGAGCAAATCGGTGGTTGTCCAGCCAGTTTTAGCGATAATTTCTACCGAAGTTTTTTCTTTTAAAACAGCGTTTAAACTATCGGTCAACTGTTTTGGATAATTGCAAACCGCGCAAACGCTTTCGCCTATGGTATAACTGTCGCCGAGAGCGAGGTAGGTGTAGGTTGGTTTATCCGAAGAAATATTCTTTTTTGAAACTCCGCAGGAAAAAGAAATCGAGCAAATCAATAGTATCGCCAATTTGAAATCTATCATATTAAAAGCATTGTTTTATTAAAAAAATACGGACAGAGGCGCTATTCGGTTTTGTAATCGATCAGTCTTTGGGGCCCTTCCAGCAATACCCGCACCACTTTTAAGGTGCCGTCCTCGGTGGTTGCAATCTGCCATTTGATGAGCGATATTTCACCATTTTCTATCTCCAGCCCGGTAATACTGCGCGGATGCACGCAACTGCCGTCGTTAAAAAAAGCAATGTCGCCCGGTTCGGGAAAACGCGGCCGGTGGGTGTGGCCCGCAATGGTAAAAATGTTTTTATTGGCGACGATCCAACGTTTGGTACGCCTTTCCACCTTTATGAGTTCCTTGTAGTTTTTGGCAGGACTTGTGGGGTCGCCAATCCCGAAAATCTGCAGCTGCCGCCAGAGCGTTCGCACCATAAAACGGTTAAATTTCCAGCCCACATAGTTCATCCAATCAGCTTGGTGGCCGTGCATCATAAATATTTCCTGCCCCGTGCTCTCATGGGTCAAAATAAGGCCTTCGGAAAATTCGATGCCCGGAAATAGGGGAGCTTCCTTGTTGGTTATTTTATCAAAATAGGAAAACAGGTTTTTCGCCACAAAATTCTGGTTGCCATAGACCATATCGTGGTTGCCCACCAATCGGTAGAGCCTACCCTCGGCGTGGAAGAGTTTCATCAGGTCGAAAATATTCTTATGCGCCTCAAAGACTTCCTTAAAATGAATGTTTTCCCACAGTTCGTCGCCATCGCCCAATTCGCAATAGGTGAAGCCTTTTTTGTAATAGTCCTGCAGCGCGTGGAAGTAGATGTTTCGGTTGTTGGCAAACTCATCGGCAAAGCTGTTGTCGCCCCGATGGCAGTCGCTGAAAATAATGAATTTGGAATGGTCGTTAAAGGAAATCCGGCGGGCGGTGCGATAGGCGCGGGAAATTCTTTGAAAAGAGGCCATGCGGTTACTTTATGGAAAGTTTGTTTGGGTCTTGACGGGTGTCAAAAACGGTTAAGATATAAATATTGGGCCCCCTAGCAATACAAATTATTTTATAAAATCCACTAATGATTCTACGATAGGGATGTCCTAGGCGTTCTTCAATTTGAAATTGTTCATTAAAAATAAGTGATAAAGATGCTTGAACAATTTGGGTCGAAATTTTATTTGCGGTGGTTATATCCTTTTTTGCCACAAAATCATAAATGTCCTGTAGGGATTTTTTTGCACGCGAAGTCCATATTACTTTCCCCATGTTTTAATTTCTTCCCTTAGGGCTTCGGCTGTTATATAGTTTCCATCTTTAATCTGTTGTTCAGAAATTTTTATTTCCTCCAACAATTGTTCTTTGGTAATAGGTTCCCCATTCACTCGATATCCCACAATTTCCGATTTTTTATAATCGGAGATCACCTCATTTACTTTGGAAAGCAATTCTTCATCAGCATCAACCAAATAACCACTTACTTTTTTTCGCAACGCCTCCTTTTTCATAATTATCAAATTTTGATTGCATTAAAGATACTTAAATTTCAGATGAAAAGCAGACTTCAAACTGAACCAAAAAATAAAACCTCACTGGCAAATGCAATTGTGAGGTTTTGGGTAATATTTTTGAAAAAATTTCTGGATTTGAGTCAATTACGAAAAAGCATTCAGTCCAGTAATATCCAATCCCGTGATCAACAGATGGATATCGTGGGTTCCTTCATAGGTAATTACGCTTTCCAGATTCATGGAATGGCGCATAATGCTGTATTCGCCGGTGATTCCCATTCCGCCCAGAATTTGTCTTGCCTCACGGGCAATGTTGATGGCCATTTCCACATTGTTGCGTTTGGCCATGGAAATTTGCGCCGAAGTTGCCTTGCCGTCATTTCGCAACACGCCCAAACGCCAAGCCAATAACTGGGCTTTGGTGATTTCGGTGATCATCTCGGCCAATTTCTTTTGTTGAAGCTGGTATTGCCCAATGGGTTTTCCAAATTGTATTCTTTCCTTTGAATAGCGAAGGGCAGTGTCATAACAGTCCATTGCAGCGCCAATGGCACCCCAAGCGATTCCATAACGCGCGGAGTCAAGACAGCCCAGCGGGGCACCCAACCCTGTTTTGTTGGGAAGCAGATTTTCCTTCGGAACTTTCACGTTGTCAAAAATAAGTTCACCCGTTGCCGAAGCGCGAAGCGACCATTTGTTGTGGGTTTCGGGGGTAGAAAATCCTTCCATTCCGCGCTCCACGATCAAACCGTGGATTCTTCCTTCTTCATTTTTTGCCCACACTACGGCAACCTGCGCAAAGGGAGCGTTGCTGATCCACATTTTGGCGCCGTTCAGTAAGTAGTGG